>JAFUWM010000045.1 GCA_017483425.1 Lachnospiraceae bacterium
ATAATTCTGCCCACAGATGGACTCCGGACGTGCCAATGCTCATACCCGAGATTAATCCGGAGCATTCAGAGATTATTGAATATCAGAGAAAGAGACTAGGAACAAAGAGAGGGTTTATAGCGGTAAAGCCTAACTGCTCGATACAGGCTTACGCGCCCGCGGTTCATATCTGGAAAGACTTCGGTCCCACAAGGCTTGTGGTTTCAACCTATCAGGCAGTATCCGGCGCGGGAAAGACCTTTAAGGACTGGCCTGAAATGGTTGGAAATGTCATACCCTATATCGGCGGTGAGGAAGAAAAGAGCGAAAAAGAGCCGCTTAAGCTGTATGGACATATAGACAATGCGAGCGGGAGCATAATCCCGGCGGAAGGTCCCGTCATCACCTCCCAGTGCATAAGGGTTCCTGTGCTTAACGGACACACTGCGTCGGTATTTATTGATTTTGAAAAAAAGCCCTCAAAGGATGAGCTGATAAACGCTCTGATATCATTTAAGGGGGAACCGCAGAAACTTGAGCTTCCTTCTGCTCCGAAGCAGTTCATACAGTATCTTGAGGATGATGACAGACCGCAGGTTACACTTGACGTTGACTTTGAGAAGGGCTTCGGGATATCAATCGGACGGCTAAGGGAAGATACGATATTTGATTATAAGTTTGTCGGCCTCGCGCATAATACCATCAGGGGCGCCGCCGGAGGAGGAGTACTTGGAGCCGAGCTTTTGACAGCAAAAAAATACATTGAAAATAAATAAAGTTGCCTGGTGATATGCCTGATTACGAGAGGATAGAGCAAAAAGCAGAAGAAATAGTACATAAATTTGTCCACAATAATGCAAGCCGTGAGGATTACAGAGAATTATACGATCTGCTCGGAGTTGTAAAGGTTGCTTTCAGGATGGATTTTGAAAAGGATCCCATGTCAAGGGGGATGGGACCTGAATTTGTCGTGGAATCCGAAAGAGACGAGGACGGGGAGGTAGTCCTTTTTGAAAGCGGTACCGAATACAAAGATAAGCTCGATTTCAGCTTTTCAAGAGTAGGAGCCGATGACGTGCGCTGCACGTGGTATCTGAATAATAAAACTCATCTGGAATATATCGACACTGAAAGATATATCCGTACAGCGGAAAAGCTCTATCTGATCCAGAGCGTAAGGAATATGCGCAAAATGCTTGATTTTGCGAGAAAACACGATCCGCAGTCGGGCATCCCCAACGGGGTCGGGATCAGATATCTGTACAGAGAAGCGCACCAGGCAAATCCCGATATCAAGTACGCCGTGCTCTATGTCAATCTGCAGAATTTCAAGTATATCAATGAGCGGATAGGTTCCAAAGGCGGGGACGAAGCAATTGTCCAGTACGCAAGAAGGCTGACGCTCTGTGTGGACGCTGAAGAGGGTGTATGCCGTCTGGGCGGAGATAATTTCGTTCTTTTCATCAAACCCGAAAATCTTGACCGGATCATACACAGGCTTTCCCAGTTCACGATCGAGGATCTCAAGGAAGCTCCCGATAAGAATTTCACATTATCGGCATGGATAGGCGTCGCCGCTAATGATCATGATGATGAGATAGGGACAAGGATAGAGCACGCAAGCATAGCGAATATGTTTGCGAAGCAGCGACTGAAGCAGTCTGTGGTGTTTTATTCCGAGCAGTTCAGGGATATGCTGAATCACAATAAGCGCATTGCTTCGCTCTTTATGCCGGCGCTTTCAAAGCATGAATTTCATGCCTATTTCCAGGCGAAGGTAGATATGGAAACGGGAGAGCTTGCGGGATTTGAGACGCTCTGCCGCTGGATACACGACGGAGAGTTTATATTCCCCGACCAGTTCATCCCTGTGATAGATAGGCTCGGCCTCATCTATGAGCTTGACATGGAGATACTTCGCCTTACCTGCGAGTCAATAAGAAAATGGCTTGATATGGGATTGAATCCCCCGATTCTCTCTGTCAATTTTTCGAGAAAGGATATATTCGTGCCGGATGTCGAGCAGGAGATATTAAAAATGGTCGAGTCCTATGACATCACGCCCCGGCACGTAGAGATAGAGATAACCGAGACAGCGTCAGAGTCAGAGTACGCAAGGATAATCGATTTCACCAAAAACCTTAAGAGCATGGGCTTTCGTATAGCGATAGATGATTTCGGAACGGGATATTCTTCGCTTTCTCTCATTCATAATATAAATGCCGATGTAATAAAGATAGATAAAAGCTTTGTGACAACTCTTCATAAGGATTCAAAGACCGAGATACTGGTTGAGAGCATCATAAATATCGCAAAACGTCTCGGCATGGATCTTGTAGCGGAGGGTGTAGAGACAGCAGAGGATGGAAAGATGCTCATGGAGCTTGGCTGCAATATCGCGCAGGGATTTTATTACAGCCGCCCGTCAGACTATGAGACCACGACGGAGCTTATAAAGAAAAAGCCTTTTGAACCTATAGATCCGGATGCGCATGGGTAAGACGCTCATCATCACTGAAAAGCCCTCCGTTGCAAGGGAGTATGCGGCTATACTTCAAGTTAACGGCAGGGGCGACGGTCTTATCGAAAACGAAGCCTATGTCATCACATGGTGCGTCGGACATCTGGTCGAGATGTCCTATCCGGATGCCTACGATGAAAAATACAGGAAATGGAATCTTGGCGATCTGCCGTTTTTACCCGCTGAATATAAATACGCGGTAATACCTTCATCAAAAAAACAATACAGTCTAGTGAATAAATGCCTGCACAGGGAGGATGTTTCCGAGATACTCTGGGCAGGAGACTCCGGGCGTGAGGGTCAGGTCATAGAAGAGCTTATCCGTATGCAGGGCGGTGTCAGAAAGGGCATCATAGAGCGCCGTGTATGGATAGATTCCACTACGGAGGATGAGATACGCCGAGGGATCAATGAGGCGAAGCCTTACGAGGCATACAGGAATCTCGCCAATGCCGGG
>JAFUWM010000046.1 GCA_017483425.1 Lachnospiraceae bacterium
CAGAGTCTGGACAACGGAGCCGGTACAGTGGATGAATACAGGGAGAATGTAAGAGCCGAGCTTACCGAACAGAATGAGTCTTCCGCGAAAGCAAATCAGGAAGCGGATCTTATGAAGCTCGCTGTGGATAACGCGAAGTGCGACGAGAGCAGCCTTCCCGAATGGCTTGTTTCCCAAAATGCCGCGGAGTTTAAATCAAGCACGGAATCTTTTGTAACCCAGTATGGGATGACGATGGATGACTATCTAACCCAGACAGGGAGCGATCTTGAAACCTTTGAATCCGAAGCTGAGGAATATGGAAAGGAAAAAGCGAAAAGCGATCTTGTAACACTTGCCATAGCGAAGGCTGAAGGAATAGAGGTAACCGATAAGGAAATAGAGGACTATTATACGAAGTACGCTTCAGACTATAACGCCACGGTGGATCAGGTCAAAAAAGCAATACCGGAGAGCGAATTAAAGAGCTATCTGCTTCAGCAGGAGGTCATGGACTTCCTATACGACAACGCGCAGCTTACAGAGACAATAGTGGATTAAGCCCGTAGAAAGGGGAGACGATCAACATGGATCTTACAGATATCAGGACGCTTTATAAAGAAACCGGCAAATACGCAGAGAAAGAGATAACGGTAGGAGGATGGGTCAGGTCAAACCGGGATTCAAAAACTTTCGGCTTTCTTACCTTATCGGATGGTACTTATTTCAATACGCTGCAGGTTGTATACGGAGATATGCTTGACAATTTTTCGGAGCTCGCAAAGCTCAACGTAGGATGTGCAGTCATAGCAAAAGGAAAGCTTGTAGAGACACCGGAAGCGAAGCAGCCTTTTGAGATACAAGCCTCGGAAATAGTAGTTGAGGGGGCTGCAGGTCCGGATTATCCTCTTCAGAAAAAGAGACATACGCTTGAATATCTGAGGACAATGACACATCTGAGGGCAAGGACAAATACATTTCAGGCGGTATTTCGTGTCAGATCCCTTGTAGCATACGCGATACATAAGTTTTTCCAGGAGAGGGATTTTGTGTATGTCCATACTCCGATAATCACGGGCTCTGATGCTGAGGGCGCGGGAGAGATGTTTCAGGTTACGACGCTTCCTCTGGCGGATATGCCAAAGACTGCTGACGGCGCCGTGGACTTCGCGCAGGATTTCTTTAATAAACCGACGAATCTTACGGTTTCAGGTCAGCTGAACGGCGAAACCTTTGCCTGCGCGTTTAAGAATATATATACCTTCGGACCTACTTTCCGCGCGGAAAATTCAAATACTACAAGGCATGCCGCTGAATTCTGGATGATAGAGCCTGAGATCGCCTTTGCGGATCTTGAAGATGATATGGAGCTCGCGGAGGACATGATCAAGTATATGATACGTTATGTGCTTGATAATGCTCCCGAGGAGATGGCTTTCTTTAATTCCTTTATCGACAAAGGATTGATCGACAGGCTTACCCATGTGATGGAGTCTGACTTCGGCAGGGTCACATATACGGAAGCCATAGACATACTGAAAGAGCATAACAAAGATTTCCAAGACAAGGTGGAGTGGGGTTCAGACCTCCAGACCGAGCATGAAAGATATCTGACAGAGCAGGTCTATAAGAGGCCGGTATTTGTCACGGATTATCCTAAGGATATAAAAGCTTTCTATATGAAGCAGAACCCTGACGGAAAGACAGTTGCCGCAATGGACTGTCTGGTACCCGGCATAGGAGAGATAATCGGCGGCTCGCAGCGTGAGGAAGACTACGACAAGCTTGTGAATCGTATCAAAGAACTAGGAATGGATGAATCCCAGTATGATTTTTATCTGGATCTTAGAAAATACGGCACGGTGAGGCATGCGGGCTTCGGCTTGGGTTTTGAGAGAGCGGTCATGTATATCACCGGCATGGAAAACATACGTGATGTGCTGCCGTTCCCGCGTACCGTAAACAACTGCGATATCTGACAGGAGCATATTTGAAAAAAAGAAGACCTAAGATCATATCATTTCTTTTGGCATGTGTAATGCTGGCGGAGCTTTCCGGACAGTATACTTATGCTGACACAAAATCCGATCTTCAAAAAGACGCGAATGCCAACAAATCAAAGCTGGATCAGGCACAGTCCGAGGCGGAAAGCATAGAATCCGAAAAAGAAACAGCGGAATCCGAGCTGGAGGAAGCCCAGCAGCAGCTTGTTCAGCTGCTGGCGGAGGTAGATATCCTCAAATCTGATATAGAAAACAAAAAGGCGGAGATTGCCCAGGCGGAGGAAGACTATGATGCTGCCAAAAAGGAAGAGGATCGCCAATATAATACCATGCGTGCGCGCATTAAGTATATGTATGAAAACGGAACCAACAGTTCCACGGAATATCTTGATATACTCTTTCACGCGGACAGTCTGACGGATGCCCTTAATAAAGCCGCATATGCCGAAAAGCTTGCGGAATACGACAGAAATATGCTCAATAAATTCATAGAAGCAAAGGACGCGGTTGCCGAAAGGAAAAAGGCACTGGAGGATGATCTGTCAGAGCTTGAGGAGGAAGAAACTGATCTGGAAGAAAGGGAGCAGGAGCTCAACAACACAATAGAAGAACAACGCTCTACTATAGAAAACTTCAGTTCAAAGCTTGCGGCAGCAAGGAGTGAGGCAAAAGCCTATCAGAAAAAAATAGAAGAAGATAACGCTCAGATCGCGAGAATTGTGGCTGCGGAAAAAGAGGCAGCAAGAAAGAAGGCTGAAGAAGAGGCGGCTAAGAAAAAGGCGGCAGAGGAAGCAGCAAAGAAAAAGAAGAAGGCGGAGGAAGCCTCCATTTCCACGGAAGAAACCAAAAAAGAAGATAAGGACACAGGCGAATCCTCAGAGGAAAAAGAAGAAGAAAAGCCTGAGGAAAAATCCGAGGAAAAGGAAGACAGTGGCTCATCAGACAGCGGAAAGGGCGCAGAGATAGCGTCTTATGCGCAGCAGTTTATAGGCAATCCTTATGTGCCGGGCGGTACCAGCCTCACGGACGGCTGTGACTGCTCCGGGTTCGTGCAGTCTGTATACAGTCATTTCGGATACAGCCTGCCCAGGCAGTCCGGAGCGCAGGGAGCAAGCGGAAAGGCCGTTAACGGGATGGAGAATGCCCAGCCCGGGGATATATTCTACTATGTAGGGCATGTGGGAATATATATAGGTAACGGATATATAGTTCATGCGTCTACTCCGGAAACCGGCATAAAGATCACTCCGGCCACATACAGATCGGTGTCGTCTATCAGAAGGATCGTATAAATGTACAAATTTGATTCACGGATCAGATACAGTGAATGTGATTCAGAAGGAAAGCTTGCAGTCACTTCTCTCTTAAACTATTTTCAGGACTGCTCCACGCTGCAGTCGGAGGATCTCGGCATAGGTGTCAAAGCTCTTCACAAGAGGGGAACCATGTGGGTCGTGAATTCATGGCAGATAGATATCATAAGGCTGCCGGAGCTTAGCGAGAGGGTTGAGACAGGAACTTTGCCCTATGAGGTGAGGGGTTTCTTCGGCAAGAGAAATTTCTATATGAAGGATGCGCGGGGGGAGTATCTGGCAAAAGCAGACTCCTTATGGACGTATATTTCCATGAAAACGGCTTCTCCCGAACGCATACCACAGGATATAATAGACGGATACGGTGAGGATCAGAGGCTTGATATGGACTATCAGGGCAGAAAGATCTCCTATCCAAAGGATGAGAATGCGGGCGTGGTATCCCGGGATATACAGGTGACCGAATATCTGCTGGATGCGAATCATCATGTAAATAACGGTAAATATGTAGAACTTGCAGCAGGGCATGTTCGGGAATCATCAAAGGCAAAAAGGATCCGTGTCGAATACAGGAAGCAGGCTTTTCTGGGGGAGATCATCAGACCGGTTATATACAGGTCGGACGAGAAGACCGTGGTAAACCTGACCGATACGGAGGGAAGCCCTTATTCGGTTGTAGAGTTTAAAACTGCTTCACAGATCGCAGAAGGTGCCGGAAAATGATAGAGGTTGGAAAAGATTCAGTATTAAATATCAAAAGACTCACGCCGCAGGGGGCGTATCTTTCTGATGGCCAGAGTGATGTGCTTCTTCCCTCAAAGCAGGTTCCGGAGGGAGCCGCGATCGGAGACGAGATCTCGGTTTTTATCTACAGGGACTCTAAGGATCGCATAATATCCACTGTCAGAAAACCGCTTATACATCTGGGGGAGATAGCAAGGCTTAAAATAAAGCAGGTAACCCGGATAGGAGCCTTTCTGGATATGGGTCTGGAGCGGGATCTGCTGCTTCCTTTTCATGAGATGACAAGAGAGCCGGTCGAAGACAGAGAAGAGCTGGTCGCCATGTACATAGATAAATCCGGCAGACTCTGTGCTACGGAAAGGCTGTATGAATACCTGACGAGCGGATCGGATTATAAAAAGGATGACGAAGTTACGGGTACGCGTTATGAGATAAGCAAAAACTTCGGGGCATTTGTCGCGGTGGATGACAAATATTCGGCGCTCTTACCCGCAAAGGTATTCGGAGGTGAAGCAAAAGAAGGCGATACCGTACCCTGCCGGGTGACGAGTGTATAGCCGGATGGGAGGCTGAATCTCTCCATCATAAAAA
>JAFUWM010000047.1 GCA_017483425.1 Lachnospiraceae bacterium
CGGTTTCCGAAGCCGTATCCGTAGAGCTCGTTTATACGTGTAAGTCCCGATATGCCTACAAGAAGCACCGCGAGCTTCTCCCGGTCTTCCAGCATCTTCGTGACATCGGCATAAAAAGCGTACTGATTGCGAAGCACCGTCACTGAATCAGTAGTTGCGGTATAGCCCTCGTTAATTATCGCTCCGCCTATAAGGCTCGGTTTTCCCTCCTCGTCACGAAGCGTTGCTCCCACAAATCTGAAATTGGCATACTCGCCCGACTTGGTCTTAACCCTGTAGTAAAGGTCATATGAAAAAGTCTCGCCCTGCGCCAGAGGGGTCATCACATCAAGATAGCGCTTACGATCCTCGGGATGTACGAGGTTTGTCCAGTTATCTGCCCCGTTTGGGATATATTCTCCCGGAAGCCCGAAAAGATCCACTGCCGCGGGCGTGTACCTCGTGAACCCACCTCCCACATGCATAAGCGATACCATGTTTCCGCCTGACAGCATCGTAAACGCCTCAAAAACGTCGTCAAGCATCTGCTTCTGCATAGGGTCCATATTTACATTTGTTGAATTTGGCATATTTATATAAGCTCCTCTGTCAATTACTTAAGAATCCGCTCAAAGTTTCATACAGCCGCTCCGGCTCCACAGGCTTACTCAGATGCGCGTTCATACCTGCCTGCAGACTCCTCTGCACATCCTCGTCAAAAGCATTTGCCGTCATCGCTATGATCGGCACGAGCTTTGCGTCCGGCCTGTCAAGCGCCCGTATCGCCTCTGTCGCCCCGAGGCCGTCAAGCACGGGCATCCTCACATCCATGAGCACCGCATCATAGTATCCGGGCTCGGTTGCTTCAAACATATCCACGGCCTCCTGCCCGTTCTCGGCATGCTCCGCTATAATGCCTTTCATCTCAAGCACCATCTTCATTATATCCGCGTTGATCTGCATATCCTCGGCAAGCAGCACGCGCCGCCCGGTAAGATCAACCTCCTTTGTTTCCCTTGCCGCCGCCATCTGCTTTGCCATTATAGCGTTCTCAAACTCTGTCATGACATTGCCCGCAAAGAGCGGCTTTGCCATGAAGCCGTCGATCCCGGCCTCTCTGGCTTCATCCTCTATATCTTCCCAGCTGTATGCGGTAAGCATCACGATAGCGCTTTCGAGTCCGATCATATTTCTTATAGCTTTTGTTACCTCGATACCATTCTGCTCCGGCATCCTCAGATCCACGAGGATCATATTGTATTCTTCGCGCCTCGCATGATGCAGCTCGATAAGCTCCAGCGCTTCTTTGCCTGAAAGACAGGTATCGGAGACGATGCCGAGCTCGTCCATCACGACCTTCGCATGCTCGCAGGCAAGAGGATCGTCGTCTATTATGAGTACCCTCATATCCTGCGGTCTGAGCTTCGAGCTTTCCACCTTGTCGGTCCTGCTTGAAGCGCGAAGCGTCACGGTCACGATAAAGGTGGTTCCGACGCCCTTTTCCGACTCCACGTCTATCGTGCCGTTCATCATCTCCACTATATTCTTGGTGATCGCCATGCCGAGACCCGAACCGCCGTACTTATTGGTCGCTGTAGCGTCCTCCTGGCTGAAGGCTTCAAATATCTTTGGAATATACTCCTTGTCCATGCCTATGCCGGTATCCGCCATAGTGAATCTGAGCGTGCGCTTATCCTCAAAGCTCGCCGTCTGCTCCACAGTGAAGCTTACGGTTCCGGGGGAATTCGTAAACTTGACCGAGTTTCCGAGGATATTGATGATAACCTGCTTCAGCTTCATGTCGTCACCGATATAGTAGTGATCGACGCTGCCCTTTATAACACAGTCATAATGCAGTGCCTTGTCCATACACTGGCCGTTTATCATGGTATTTATCTGGTCCAGGAAGTTTCCGAAGCTGAATTCCTCATTTTTCAATACCATACGTCCGGATTCGATGCGGCTCATGTCAAGGATATCGTTGATAAGACCAAGCAGATGCCTTGCGCTTCCGCCAATCTTTTCGAGATGCTCCCTTGTGCGTTCCGGTATGTCCGGTTCGCTCAGTGCTATATTATCAAGACCTATTATGGCGTTCATAGGCGTCCTGATCTCATGCGACATGCTTGAAAGGAACGCCGTCTTTGCTATATTCGCCTGCTTAGCCTCCTCCAGCGCCTCCGCAAGCTGTTCGTTCCGCCTTATCTGCTCTCTCTGTATCTCGGTGGTATCACTCTTTAGCACTATCGAGAAATGAGCCTTCGGATCGACGAGGAAGAAATCAAATCGCTTATAATAAGTCTGCCCGTCCATCTCTATGGCTATATCCACAGAATAAGGATCCTGTATCCTTATCATCTTGCGGATATGCCCCAGATCAAGCGCCTCCCTTACGGACTGCTTGTATTCATCCGTGCCTGAAAGCACGGGAAACACCTGGTTCTCCAGATATTCGCTGTAGTTGCCGTTCCGGGTGAGCGGGAAAATGCTGCCCTCCGTTATCCTTGAGGGATCACCTACGACAACTCCATACTCGCCCTCTGCCACATATGAAACCATGTCAAACTGCTGCGCGAGTATCTTTTTGATAAGGGTTTCGCGAACCTTATCAACGTTGTACTCCCTCTCCGTCATGAAGGCTATGATGTCACCCGTGAGCGGATGCCTCGTGATGGACGCCGAGATATTCACATAGCACATGCTTCCGTCCTGCCTCTTGGAATAAAGGATCTGCGAAGCGCTGACCTTTCCCTGTGAAAAGCCCGCTATCAGAGTATCTTTATCAAACACCTGCTCAAATTGCGCCCGCTCGGAATCCACCGGGAAATACTGCATCCTCTGGCGCATTGAGGCCGTGAAAGGCATGCCGATCCTGTCGGTATGATAGAGATCCCTTCCCTTTATATCCTCGACGGAGTCCCTCGTGAGATTGACGCGCATGAGTCCCAGGGTAGCTTCGTCCATATTGTAGAACTCCTTGCCCATGCTCGTATAAACGCTGCGAAGTCTCTCCTCATACTCCTTGTGTACCGTCACATCAAAATAAGTGCAGTAGACATAGTGCTCACCGAAATCATCTATGAAAGCGTAATGTACATTACACCAGATATCGCGCCCCTTTGCCGTGGTCTTTTGTATGGTAAGGGTAGTGCCTCCCTCATCCGAAACGTGGCGCCTCAGCATCCTGCGCACCGAGAGGCGGTCATCGGGATTCGTGGACTCTAAGAAGCCCTTCCCCTCCATCATCCTTTTTGCTTCCTCTACCGTACATTCCATCATATCGGCAAAATCATCCGATACGTGTACGATCTCCATCTCGCCATTATCTATCTCGCGCATAAGTACGGCGTTGCCCTGCATCTGCTGTATGCTCCTGAGGAAATGAATGCGCGATTCCTGTTCCTCGTAATCGGTTATATTCGTAAGGAAAAAGCCGTAATACGGCGAGGGCAGATCCCTCATGGGTTCAAAGTGCAGATGAAGCTTGACGAGAGGCATATACGTGGAAAAGGCATGTGGCTCTTCCGTAAGGAAGCTGTCCATCATTTCAAACGAATAATCGTCCATGAGCGTTGATTCCACAAGTCCCGCCCCAATGTACTTGTCATTACCGTATATCTGCTCCCAGTCCCTTGCAAATACCTTATTGGCATATCGCAGAATGTAGTCAAGCCTGCTCCCGTCCTGCCGGAAGGTCGGCTCATACACCATTATGCTTATGGGCATGTCGTCGTACTTAGAAGTGTCAAATGGCAGCTTTGTCATATCAGGTTTTCTTCCTTTACTATCTTTACTATCCTGCTGGTTCCTAGTCTTGATGCGCCAAGTTCTATGAATTTCTCGGCATCCGCTATGCTCGATATGCCGCCCGAAGCCTTTATCTTTAATCCCGCTCCCACGTGTTTTGCAAACAACTCTATATCCTCAAATGTCGCTCCCCCCGTAGA
>JAFUWM010000048.1 GCA_017483425.1 Lachnospiraceae bacterium
AAGATGAAGAAGCAGGGCAAGGATATGTCATTGCTCGAATCTGTGATAGACGATCTTCTTGATGAAAAAGTCCTCGATGAAAAGTATCAGGATCACCCTCTGGTTGGAAACTACATTGGTTTCCGGGAATGCCACATCCAACCGGACTGGTTGTTGATCTATGCGATTGACAATGATCAGCTGATACTCACAGCCTCCCGTACGGGAAGCCACAGCGATTTATTCAGTTTGTAAGATTCGTTTTTTACATTGTCTGCTTTCAGTTCGACGCGGACTGTAGTGCCGAAGAACTGGCCTTCGGCCTGTATGAGACGGCGAGCCGGATCGACTCTTTTAACTGTAAAGACCATGTCAGCATATGTGCCGGTTTCGTCTATGACCTTATCTCCTTCATGTATCCCTATGTCGTAGCTCTTTGCAGGAAGACTTACATCTTTTGAACCAGTTTTGCCTTCAAACCACACAAGCGGCGGATCGTCATCCGTCCACAGAGCGTATTTTATGCGCCTGTGCTTGCCGAATATATCCGCCTCTACTATTGCCCTTCTGTGAGGGACGTCAAGCTTTACTATTTTATTAGCAAAGCGGCTTAGGGGACCTTTTATCTTTTCTATCCTACCGCTTTTAGTCCGACGGATATAGCTCACATGCATGAGCCCCTCATCGGTTAACTCTTTGATAAATTCCTCATCCTCTTTATCTATGGCGAGGAAAGTTTTGTTCTTATCTTTTTCTTCTGTAGCGAGAAGTCTTGTGAAATGGGGAACGGATTTTATTCTTCTATATACTTCATCGGGATCCTCTGTATCTACAAAAAGATACCCGGGAAAGAGTTTCTTTATGGATATATGCCCGATGCCGCCTTTGCGCCATACATCTTCATACAGCGGAAGTATTATCCGGCATACCTCAGGCTCCACCGTATGCTCGATATAGTTCTTTATCTCTTCTTCCTCACCGCTTCTTGCCTGGATCACATACCACATCTGAGACTCCTTTTCGCATAGCTTCGCCATATCACCTGTCATTCCGGCATGTGACCAACCTATGCGTTTAATATATCCATACCCGGGTACACGCGGCGTATACCACTATATACCCATGAGTACTTCCTGAAGATTAATCCTTTATATATATCGGCAGATTTACTCTTTAGGATAACCTCGCCCTCTGTCAAAAACTAAGCTCTCTTATCCTGCGTATGGTCTCTCCGTATGGTCTCTCCTTACCAAAAAGAAGGGTTGTGCCAAGGACGAAACCCTTTACTCCAAGAGGGGCGTATTCTTTTATCTTGTCCTCTCCGCAGGCTCCGTCCCAGTAGATGTCAAAATCCATCTGATCTTTAAGCCTCAGAAGCTCTGTGTATTTGTCTCTGATATAGGGCAGGAACATCTGTCCGGCATTTCCGGGATTTACTGACATCAC
Organism: Lachnospiraceae bacterium; assembly: GCA_017483425.1. Taxonomy (GTDB): domain Bacteria; phylum Bacillota; class Clostridia; order Lachnospirales; family Lachnospiraceae; genus NK4A144. The sequence continues at coordinate 1,426 of JAFUWM010000048.1, forward strand.
AAGGACTTTTTTCACTATGCGCAGGAGCATCTTTACATCCTCCACACTGGTTCCGGGATTCAGGGCTATACCGGGAGTCACGCCTTCATCTATTATCTTTTGTATGGTTGTAGATGGGTGATACTCCGCTTCCGGGTGAATATAGATGACATCGCCTTCTTTCAGTTCCCTTGCAAAGAGTCTCACTGTGTTATTCGGATGCTCCACCATCAGGTGTACGTCAAGCTTTTTGTCTGTTGCCGAACGTATATACTTCATGTCATTGAGCGACATGGCAAAATTCGGCACATACCTCCCGTCCATTATATCTATATGGAATGAATCTATGCCGCCCTCATCGAGCTCCCTGACTTCACTTTCCAGATTTCCGAAATCCGCGCACATCATTGATGCCATCAGTTCAAAGTCTGCCATTATCCTGCCTCTTCTATTACATCTGCGTTCTGTATCATGATCGGCTTTTTCGTCTTTTTGTAGAGCTCCACTACCGAGCTTCCGTCACCGTAATATGCATCGCTTATTATTATCGCTCTGTCAAGATCCGGGCTATCGTCATATATTCCCCAGCCCTCCGACCTGTATCTTTCTACTATAACACTGTATCTTTCCCACAGGTGCGGCTTCATCGAGCTTATAGTTGCCTTTATCAGAGGATGAGGCCTCCAGAGCAGTGTCACGTCGTCCCTGTTCTCCTTGAAAATACGCAGCACGTCCTCTATCTTGTCCATCATCTTCATGTCATTATCAAGGAGTGCCTGTACGCCTGTATTATACAGTATCACCTTTTTCATGCTTCCGTCAGGTTTGCGGATAAGCTTATCCCACTCTGCCGGGATCTCTATATTTTCTTTTGTCGTATTTTCTATCTTGTCAAATTTAGGAGAGCCCTCACCGGATATCTTATTCTCCCAGTACTCTCTCGCCTCCTCACCGGCATGCTTTGTCATGATATTTATGTATGCCTGGCGCATATTTTCCGACTGGACTATCACCTTATCGGCATTCATGACTGCGGCCACAGTGATGAAGTGGCTTATCCCTTCCAGCTGCGCTTCATTCTCAGGATCGGGGTCTGCCAGCACGAAATACGGTATGTATATAAGTTCATCCGTGAAATTCTTCAGGTTTCTGGAATAAAAGAAAGGATGAACGCTGGTGACATAGTTCCCTTCATCATATGGGTTATGTATATATATCCTGTCAGGATGCCTGCCTTCAAAGTCATACTCGGTATAGCTTGTGATC
>JAFUWM010000049.1 GCA_017483425.1 Lachnospiraceae bacterium
AGCGTGCTTATGTTATAAGTTTACTCCATTTTTTTATCATAATTTTTTGTGTGAATAGTAACATTGTGAATTGTTGGTATCGATGGACGGAGGGTGTTTGTCAATGAATTCCGATGATGTTATCATAAACTTGATAGGAAGCATATGGTACATTCTCCGAGGATGATTTACGGCTGGGCCTAAGGCTTTTCGCCGAATGGTACTACGAATAATATAATTGAATGGAAAAAATAAAAATGGATTCTCAGAAAAGAATTAATATTGCAGTTTCAGGGCTGGGCTATGTTGGATGTTCTTTAGCTGTGCTGCTGAGTCAGGAGCAGCTCGGAACATCATGTACGGCTGTGGATGTGGTGGAGGATAAGGTTAATCTTATCAATCAGAAGAAGAGTCCTATCCGCGATGATAAAATAAGTCAGTTTCTTAGTGACCGCAACTTAAATCTTACGGCTACAACTGATGGAAGCAATGCGTACAGGCTTGCTGATATGATCATAGTCGCTGTACCTACGAACTATGATCCGAAGAAGAACTTCTTTGATACGCATTTCATTGAGGATGTGATAGACGCTATTTTTGAGGCAAGAGGGGTGAAAAAAACAGGGACAGGGGAAAGTTTTGACTCGCAACTGCCGCTGATAGTGATAAAGAGTACGATTCCCGTAGGGTATACAGCAAAGCTTAGGGAGATATATAAAACTAATAATATAATCTTCAGTCCGGAGTTTCTGCGTGAAGGCAACGCCCTCTATGATAACCTGCATCCATCCCGTATCATCGTAGGATGTCCTGATGCCGTAAGAGATAAAGCGGAGCAGTTTGCAGGGCTTTTGCAGGCTGCAGCGGAGGATAAGGATGTGGAAACACTCATCATGGGATCCACAGAGGCGGAGGCCGTGAAGCTCTTTGCCAATACTTATCTGGCATTGCGGGTGTCCTATTTTAACGAGCTGGATACGTATTGCGAGAGCAAAGGATTATCATCCGCTGATGTCATAGCAGGCGTGAGTCTCGATCCTCGTATCGGAAACGGCTATAATAATCCGTCGTTCGGATTTGGGGGGTATTGTCTGCCGAAGGACTCCAAGCAGCTTGAAGCAAACTTCAAGGACGTACCCGAAAATATAATCTCCGCGGTAGTCGAGTCAAATCGCACGCGAAAAGATTTCATTGCTGAGCAGGTATTGAAGTTTGCCGGGTTCTATGATGAGGACGGATATAACTGCGGACAGCTGCCGGCTGGAAGTGATCTGCACTGCACTATAGGTGTGTATCGTCTTACTATGAAATCAGGCTCTGATAATTTCAGAAGCAGCTCCATTCAGGGCATAATGAAGCGCCTTAAGGCTAAAGGCGTAGAGGTTATTGTCTATGAGCCGGGGCTTGAGGATGGGAGCAGATTCTTCGGGTCTTTAGTTGTAAACGATTTGGAAGAGTTTAAAAAACGCACAACGGCCATAGTCGCGAACCGTTATGACGAAGAGTTGAGTGACTGCAAACATAAAGTTTATACCCGTGACATCTTCGGACGGGATAGCTGAATCACAATATGAAATCCTTTAATTCAGTAAGTTTCTCCTCCATAGTCCGGCGGCCTATATCATAGACGCGCTGGAGCTCTTCGGGATCATGCTCGGTGTGATTGATGTGCAGGGATTCTGCCGGCTGTATGACAAAAGTGTTGCCGTCCGCTGCGCATCTTTTGATATATGCGAGCTCCTTATTATACATGATATGACGTCTGCCAATGGCTCGTACCATTGCCGGATACTTACGGAGAAAGGCTCCTATCACGCGCATATCCCTTGCGGGTTCTTTTTTATATTCCGGAGGCTGGGTAAGCACGACCACATTTTTCTCATATCCCTTTTTCTGCATGAACCTCAAGGGTATGGAGTCCGCTATCCCGCCGTCGAGATATCTGTGTCCAAGTACCTCCACAGGCCTTGAGGCTATGGGCATCGATGCCGAGCCTCTGAAATATAGCATATCTATCCCCGAGCCCTCTTTAAGGTTTTTGTAAACAGCTTTTCCCGTGTCCACGTCAGTCATGACCGCATAGAGCGGCATGGGATTATCGCGGTAGGTTTTGAGGTCAAAGGGATCATAATGAAAAGGGATCTTTTCATAGCACATCTCGGTGCCGAAAAGGTTTCCGGTCAATATAAGAGACCAAACCGAGCAATAGCGCCAGTCTTTGCAGAAGCGCTTATTATACCTTATGGCGCGTCCGATCTGCTTTGATTTCAGATTGCAGCCGAATACCGCGCCTGCGGATACGCCGACAGCCCCGTCAAATCCTATGCCGTTCTCCATCATCACATCTAAGACTCCGGCGGTAAACATACCACGCATCGCGCCGCCTTCCATGACTATGCCCGTACTCATTTCCTACTGCCTCCTCTATAAAACATAGTTTTATATCTGACTTACACCGGTCGGATACTGATACCGTAACCGCCTAAAATACAGGCGTAACGGTATCATGCTCCCTAAATCATGCTGCCTTTTTCTTTTGTTTGAGCTTTTTAACCGCGCTTGAAAGCATAAGCTTAATGCGGTTCAACTGATTGACCTCAGACGCTCCGGGATCGTAGTCGATAGCAACTATATTAGCCTCGGGGTGAAGCTCCCTCACCCTCTTTATCACTCCTTTGCCTACCACATGATTCGGCAGGCAGGCAAAAGGCTGGGCGCAGACTATATTACTGACGCCTGAATGAATAAGCTCCATTATCTCACCGGTAAGGAACCATCCTTCTCCCGTCTGGTTTCCTATATCCACTATAGGCCTTGCGAGAGCCGCTATATCCGTGATTTTCGTATGCGGCGTGAAATGTACCGAGCGGCTCAAAAGCCTTGAAGGGTAACTCCTCAGCCTGTTTACGACCCAAATAAGGAATTTATTAAGCCTTTCCGCTTTCTTTGACTGACCCAGATAGTCGCCCTTATAGACCTGGTTATAGAAGCTGTAGCCAAAAAAGTCTATGAAATCAGGAACCACAGCCTCAGCGCCTTCCGCTTCGAGAAGCTCCACGAGATGGTTGTTTGCGGCAGGCATATATTTGACGAGTATCTCACCCACTATGCCTACACGCGGCTTTTTTAGCCCTTCTTTTATGGGAAGCGCGTCAAATCCCGTTATTATCTTTTTGCAGAGCTTTTTGTACCTTGAATAAGAAAGGCTTCCCGACGCAAGGAAATCCTGAGCCTCTTTTAAGAGCCTCCGGTG
>JAFUWM010000050.1 GCA_017483425.1 Lachnospiraceae bacterium
AGAATTATGATCCGGGTGAAGAAGAAGATTTTGGATTATCTTCATCTAATTTTGATGACGCGATGGTTAAAAGCATACTGAAATATCAGATAGATGAAAAAACAGATGTGGCTGATGAAATAATTAGTGCCCTTGAGAGTAGTGATCCGATTTTTAAATTAACTCTAAAAGCAAGAGAAGATGATCCAGAGAGTAAAGTGGAAGATGAAATTGAGGATGCGGCTGATAACAAGGGCGGAAAAATCTGTAATTATTTTGATCTAAAGATGATTTTATCGATTAATAAAAAAGAGTCAAAGAATACTGTTTCGGAAACAGGAGATAGTATAAAGATAAAAATTAAAGTTCCGGATGATGAATATAAATCATACAGATCATACAACATTGTAAGATATATTAAAAAAGCAGATACAGCGGAGTTGTTAAACAGTGAATTTAAGACGGGGCAAAAAGTTGAATTTAGTACCAGTCATTTCAGTGATTATGCTATAGCGTATAAAGGTAGTAGTTCGTCAAGTTCCTCCAGTTCTGCACAGACAACTGCTGCGGCAGCAAGCAGCAGGAGTATCGCTTCCGCCAGTACACTGGCGCCCGAAACCGGAACCGGTGCCGATGCGGCGGACGGCGGCGGAACTACGGGGAGCAAGGCACCAAAGACCGGAGATGATTTCAATGCAAGGATGTGGATATTTTTCCTTGTAGTAGGTATCGTGGTTGCGCTTTGCTCATTTATTCTCTTCCAGGATACTAAAGATTACTATGAGGACAAGAAGGATTCAAATTCGTAAGATTTATATATGGAATTGAAAAAACCGGATAAAATAAATGTTGTCAGGAAGATGGGGCGGGAGCTTTACCGCCTCATTCTTTTTGTGTTCCTTGTGCTTGGGGGTGCACTTGCGATATTTGCATCTGTTGAGCTGCTTATCGGGACTATCGGCTATATACGCACGAGACAGGTGTATGACGACGCAAATGACAGATTTGTGAGTTTTCGTGCAGGGTCAGGGGATACGGAGGGTACTGAGCCCGGCTTGGATTCGCCTTCATCGAATGAAGCAGTGTCGGAGAATGAGGCGGAGGAGGATCCTTATCTGGATATAGAGGTCGATCTGAAAGCATTGAAAGAGATAAATGATGAGGTTGTGGGATGGCTTTATTTCGAGGACGGGCTTATCAGCTATCCGGTTTTATTCTCCGGGGATAATGACAAGTATCTGAAGCGGAATTATAAAGAGGAATATCTGGCGTCAGGCTCGATCTTTCTTGAGGGGCAGAGCGCAAGGGATTTTTCGGATCATTATACGCTGCTGTACGGGCATAATATGAGGGATCTCACGATGTTCGGGAAGCTGAGGTATTACAGGAGTGACAAGAATTATTACAAGGATCATGAGTATTTCAGGATCATAACGGAGGATCATGTTTACAGATACAGGGTGTTCTCATTCAAGCAGATATCCTCGGACAGTGATGTATTCTCGGTCATAGATAAGGACAGCGACGGCCTGAAGGAGTTTGCGGATAAGTATCTGCTTACGAATAATAACGTTGCCACCGAAGCGAAGATAAATGATTCCGACCATGTGCTGGCTTTGTCTACTTGTGTGAATGATTACGCTTACCGTTTTATCGTTTGCGGAGTGCGGATTGAAACCAGAGATACGGCAACAGGCGGAAGTTCGTCGGATTCTGATTCGGATAGCAGATCTGTGTCAGAGGATGAAGCAGAGGAGGATGACGATGATGAGACGGAAGACAGGGATTCTGACTCATCCGATGAAGAACCGGAGGATGAGGATGAAGATGAGCCGGTATCCGTAAATGAGGCAACGCCTGAAGCTGTGCCGGATCCTGCTGTAAGTCTGCCGGCAGAAGAGGTCAATCCTCTCATACAAACCCCGCCGGTGCAGAACCCTGCGATACAGGATCCCACCTTACAGAACCCTTCTGTGCAAGACCCCTCCATACCAAATCCTGCTCAGGAATCGCCAGAAAATTCAGCAACGGTTGTGGATGTGGATATCTGATAAAAAAATCAATTAACTGTATATGATTTAAATAAAATATGGTAAAATACTGTTTATGAAAAGAGTAATGATCGTATCATCAAATACGCAGAAAATGCATGACCTTGTAAATGTCATGGAGTCGTATTACAAGGTGCAGGGTATTTTGATGACAAATACAAACCTTTTAAGCGACCTCACAATAGGTCGTCCTGATTGCATAGTAGTTTATGCCGAGGGAGTTGCGCGCACCAAACTTTTCGGTGTCATCGACTTAAGGGAGAATGAAGACCTGTTGAGCGTGCCCATGCTTTTGATATCCGACGAGACTGATGCCGATACATTTAAACTGCACGTAAAACCGGGTCCGGACGCAACTATAGACAGGGATGCCTCTTATTCAGACATAAAGCTTGCGATTGACAAGCTGTGCGCCACCTCAGAAAAATCCTACAGTATCCTCGTCGTAGATGACGACCCTGTGGCATTAAAGCTGGTAAAATCACACCTTGACTCCATATATAAGGTAAACTGTGTGAAATCAGGCATGCTCGCTTTGAAATTTTTGGAGAAGCAAAAAGTAGATGCTATTTTGCTCGACTGCTTTATGCCTGAAATGAACGGTCCCCAGACCTTACAGCTCATACGCAATATGCCGGGCCATAAGCGCACGCCTGTCATATTCCTCACAGGGAATTCGGAAAGGAATATGGTCATGAATGCGATTAATCTTCATCCGGCAGGTTTCCTTGTGAAGCCGGTACGTAAGGACGAGTTGCTTGCAAAGATTGATGATGTTTTGGATGCATAATCCGATTATCAAATAAATATTATTATACTCTATGAATATAAAAGAGGGCTTCCGACTGTATGGGAAGCCCTCTTCTTTATCGATCCATATTTTCTTATTTTGAAAACAGAGGTGTAGATAAATATCTGTCTCCTGAATCCGGAAGAAGTACTACTATAGACTTCCCTTCATTCTCCGGCCTATTTGCTATTACAGTCGCTGCTTTAAGGGCTGCTCCGGATGAAATACCTACAAGCATTCCCTCTGCTATGGCAAAGCGTCTGCCCTGCTCAAAAGCGTCATCATTTTCAACCGTAATGATCTCGTCATATATCTTTGTATTAAGCACTGTAGGTACGAAACCTGCGCCTATTCCCTGTATCTTGTGAGGTCCTGCCGTTCCCTTTGACAGAACGGGTGATGTCGCAGGCTCTACCGCGATGATCTTTACATCAGGCTTCTTTTCTTTGAGGAACTCCCCGACTCCGGTAAGAGTACCGCCTGTTCCTACACCCGCTATGAAAAAGTCTATGTTTCCATCAGTCTGCTCCCATATCTCGGGACCCGTAGTCTCCTTATGTATTGCAGGATTGGCTTTGTTATCAAACTGGGCAAGGATAACCGAACCCTCGATTTCCTTATTAAGCTCGTCAGCCTTCGCTATAGCACCCTTCATACCCTTGGCACCCTCTGTAAGCACAAGCTCTGCGCCGTAGGCCTTGAGCAGATTCCTGCGCTCAACAGACATTGTATCCGGCAGTGTAAGTATTGCTTTATAGCCCTTTGCTGCCGCAACTGCTGCTATTCCTATACCGGTATTTCCGGAAGTAGGCTCTATGAGCGTAGCTCCCGGCTTTAATTTGCCGGACTTCTCTGCATCTTCAACCATTGCAAGAGCGATCCTGTCCTTTACCGAGCCAGCCGGATTGAAATACTCCATCTTTGCCAGCAGTGTGACCTTGTCCGCGCCTGCATCTTTCGCATACCTGCTGATATTCACGATAGGCGTATTGCCTATCAGATCCAATGCGCTGTTTTTAATATCCGCCATAATAATGCCTCCCTGTCATTCAGCTTTTCCTATAGGTTTAGTATGGATTATACTATATTCTCCCCGCTTGCTTTTGTCAATCTCTTTTTATACCCTATTACAAAATTACCATTGGTGTGGTAGAATTGAAACAGATCAATCTGGTGTTTGATGCATAATTCTGTGATGTTTATGGACAAATGTATACAAAAATGATATATTCTTGGCGTAACTATAAAAAAGCAATGTATCCCCTTTGCGGGAACGTCAGCGGAGGTAAATTAAAATGACTCAGAAATTCACCAAGACACAGCGCCTTGTCGGCACTGCGGTACTCGTAGCCCTTGTAATCGTATTGCAGACGGTAGGAAGTGGTATCCGTTTAGGTCCCTTTACTCCTACCTTGTCACTTGTTCCTATTATAATAGGAGCAATTCTTTTCGGACCATTGACCGGCGGAGCGCTCGGACTTGTCTTTTCCATAATAGTCCTTGTATCAGTCATATCAGGTGCAGATGCGGGCGGGGCTATCATGTTTGCGGAGAATCCCGTGGCAACAGTGGTCATAGTACTTGCAAAGGGCTTTTTGGCGGGCTTCGTGTCCGGGCTAGTTGCGGAGAAGCTTTCTAAAAAGAATATGACGGTAGGAGTCGCGGCTTCAGCGATAGTGGCTCCGGTGTGCAATACAGGTATATTCTCGATCGGTGTGCTCATATTCTTTTATGACCTGATCTCATCATGGGGACAGGCGGCAGGCTTTGATAACGCTTTCGTTTATGTAGTTGCGGGTCTGATAGGTATCAATTTCATAGTGGAGCTTATAATCGATCTCGTTCTGGTGCCGGTAATTGTAAGGATAATCACGGCAGTAAGACGCAGTAATTAAGGGTGTTATAATGATACTTGCGATAGACATGGGAAATACCAATATCGTCACCGGATGTCTGGGCAATGACGACAGGATATATTTTACCGAGAGATTCAGTACGGATCTTAATAAGACCGAGCTTGAATACGCGGTTGTGATAAAGACGATACTCGAGATCCATGATATTAACAGGAATGAGATAAACGGGGCGATCATTGCGAGTGTCGTACCGCCCCTTACGCATATCGTTAAATCGGCTCTCAGGAAGCTTCTTAAATGTGAGCCTGTCGTAGTGGGCGCAGGGCTAAAGACCGGGCTTAATATCCATCTGGATGATCCGTCTACACTGGGCGCGGATCTAGTGGTTGATTCTGTTGCCGCGATGAATATATACGGATCGCCTGCCATTGTCATAGATATGGGAACCGCTACTACGATGACCGTAATAAATAGAGATAATACTTATATAGGCGGGGTGATCTTTCCTGGCGTGAATGTCTCTGTTGAAGCGCTCGCGGCGGGAACCTCCCTGCTTCCAAGGGTATCGCTCGGAGCACCGAAGAAACAGATCGCTGCAAACACTATGGATGCGATAAAGAGCGGTATCATATACGGAGAGGCGTCAAGGATAGACGGGATGATAGACCGGTTTGAGGAGGAGCTTGGCTACAAAACAACGGTTGTTGCCACAGGAGGACTGGCATCGGTTGTCGTCCCGCACTGTAAACATGACATAATCAATGATCCCGAGCTTATGCTCAAGGGACTTAAGATGATATATGATAAGAATTCATAACGGGAGCCTTAATGATCCGGAAATTTAAGCAACTGTCCAGAGAGATAGTGGACACAAACGTCATATTTCAATACTGCAAGGATCAGGTAGAACTTCCTGACGGCAAAGTCGAGGAGTATATAGCCTGTGTTCACAAGGGAGCTTCCGCTGTCGTGCCGGTGCTCCCCGATGGACGGATCCTCATGGTAAAGCAGTACAGGTATGCCATAGACCGTGAAACCCTTGAGATACCCGCCGGAGGCAGGAACAGTACGGATGAGCCCTTTGAAGCCGCCGCGAAGAGGGAGCTTGAAGAGGAGACAGGATATACCACTGACGAGGAGCTTACCCATCTTATCACTATTGCGACCGCTATTGCCTACTGTAATGAGATCATAGAGGTTTATGTCGCAAAGAACCTGAGAAAGACCGAACAGCATCTTGATCCTGATGAATTTATCGAAATAGAGCCATATGAAATAGCAGATCTTGTGAAGATGATACGCGAGGGCAGGATACAGGATTCAAAGACTATAGCCTCGCTTATGTCATATATTGCCATAATTCCTTAACATAATTCATAAAAATTTTGTTTAAAATTTTTTTTTCACAACATGTCGGACGACAGTTTGAACCTCGTCACAACATGTTGTGATTTTTTGTCAAAAGTGGCGATTGTATACTGTTTTTATGCATAAAATCGGTTTGCTTTTCTTAATTTAAGCCATTATAATGATGTGAGTGGTTGGCCGCCGTATAAGGTCAAACCGCTTTGGAGAGGGAACTAGTGGGAATATGGAAGACCGTATTGAGGCGTTCATAAGTTATTTACATAATATCAAAAAGACCTCGAAGAATACTGAGCTTTCTTACAGGAGAGACTTAAAGAAACTGGTAGTTTATCTGAATAAGAAAGGGATAGACGATCCGGCGAAGGTCACATCAGAGATACTCAAGGACTATATTGAGAACAGTGAAGAAGGAAAGGCGGCACCCGCCTCTGTTTCGCGTGCCATTGCTTCAATGAGGGCGTTCTTCTCATATCTTGAAAAGGAAGGCATAATAGAAAGCAATCCCACTGAAGGTCTGAAAGCACCCAAAATAGAGAAAAAGCTGCCACAGATCATGACAATGGATGAGGTTGTCCGTCTTTTGAATCAGCCATCGGGAGATACGCCTAAGGAGATAAGGGATAAGGCAATGCTTGAGCTTCTCTACGCGACGGGAATGAGGGTCACAGAGCTTATCACCCTGCAGGTGGATGATGTCAATCTCCAGATGAACTATGTGGACTGCCATGATCCGCACAAGGACAGGGTCATTCCTTTTGGTATAGAAGCGAGAAACGCTATCAGAAACTATATGGAGCATTCAAGAGGAGCCCTCATAGCAAATAATGACGAGAAGACGCTCTTTGTAAATATGTCCGGCGAGCCCATGAGCAGACAGGGCTTCTGGAAGCTGATAAAGTATTATACAAAAAAAGCCGGCATAGAAATGGATATCACGCCTCATACGCTCCGCCACAGCTTTGCCGCGCATCTTGTGGAGAACGGCGCGGATCTGAGATCGGTACAGGAGATGCTGGGACATTCCGATATTTCGACCACCCAGATATATGCAACGCTCAGTCACAATCATATCAGAGAAGTATACGCCAAGGCACATCCTAGACGGTAAGATTTTAGTTACTATTCAGAACAGTTACAAATTTTATAAGGGGGATCATCATGACACCGTATGCAGAGATGACGAAAGATGAAATGAAAAAGGAGCTGGAGGAGCTTCATGCGGAGTACGACAAGTTCCAGAATCTCGGACTGAACCTCGATATGAGCCGCGGTAAGCCTTGTAAGGAGCAGCTGGATCTTTCCATGGGGATGATGGATGCTCTTTATTCGGGCGCTGATCTTACCTGTGAGGACGGTACTGACTGCCGTAATTACGGTACGCTCACCGGCATCAAGGAGGCGCGCGTCCTTATAGGCGACATGATGGAGAATAACCCCGATGATATAATAATCTACGGAAATTCTTCACTTAATGTCATGTATGATACGATCTCCCGTGCCATGACCCATGGTGTTTTGGGGCATACTCCCTGGTGCAAGCTTGACAAGGTTAAATTCCTCTGTCCTTCGCCCGGATATGACAGGCATTTCAAGATAACGGAGTATTTTGGCATAGAGATGATCCCTGTGGAGATGCTCCCGACCGGTCCCGACATGGATGTGGTTGAGGATCTGGTATCTTCTGATGAAGCTATAAAGGGTATCTGGTGCGTACCCAAGTACTCAAATCCTCAGGGCTATTCTTATTCGGATGAAACGGTGAGGCGGTTTGCGAGATTAAAGCCCGCTGCGCCTGATTTCCGTATATTCTGGGACAATGCGTACGGCATACATCATCTGTATGACAGGGATCAGGATCATCTCATAGAGATACTTGCGGAGTGCAAGAGGGCGGGAAATCCCGATCTTGTATATAAGTTCGCTTCTACCTCCAAGGTGACTTTCCCGGGAAGCGGGATCGCTTCGCTTGCGACTTCAAAAAATAATCTCGAGGATATCAAGGAGCAGTTAAAGAATCAGACCATAGGCCATGACAAGGTCAATCAGTTAAGGCATGTGAGATTCTTTAAGGATATACATGGCATGACCGAGCATATGAGAAAGCATGCAGATGTCATCAGGCCTAAATTTGAGGCAGTGGAAGAGATATTTGACAGGAATCTGTCCGGTCTCGGGATAGGGGAGTGGACCAAACCGAAAGGCGGATATTTCATAAGCTTTGAGACACTTCCCGGATGCGCGAAAGAAGTCGTAGCTCATGCAAAAAAAGCGGGGGTTACGATGACCGGGGCAGGCGCTACATGGCCTTACGGTAAGGATCCCAAGGACAGCAATATCCGTGTGGCTCCGACTTTCCCGTCGCTTGCGGACTTAAAGACCGCGGCGGAGCTTTTCACTCTTTGTGTCAAGATTGTAAGCCTTGAGAAGCTTATAGCGGAATAGGACGCATGTACTAAACCAGCTCGGCGAGGTCGTAGATCAGGCGCTCTGAATCTTCCCAGCCGAGGCAGGGGTCTGTTATTGATTTACCATAGGTCATGTGATCGGAGATTTTCTGATTTCCGGGCTCTATGTAGCTCTCTATCATCAGACCCTTTACGAGCTTTTTGATATCGGGATTGTGGTTTCTTGAGTGAACCACTTCCTTTGATATCCTTATCTGCTCCATGTATTTTTTATCCGAATTTGAATGGTTCGTATCAACTATGCAGGCGGGATTCACAAGGTCACGCTCTGCATATTTTTCACAGAGAAGCTCCAGATCCTCATAGTGGTAGTTTGGCAGATTGTTCCCGTGCTTATTGGTGGTGCCGCGAAGGATAGTGTGCGCGAGCTTATTTCCCGTGGTGCGGACTTCATACCCTCTATAGGTAAAGGTATGGGGATTCTGTGCTGCCACAAGGGAGTTCAGCATGACATTCAGATCTCCAGAGGTAGGATTCTTCATGCCAGCGGGACAGTCAAAGCCTGATACGACTATGCGGTGCTGCTGATCCTCCACGGACCTAGCACCTATAGCGACATAGGAGAGTATATCCTGCACATATCCCCAGTTATCGGGGTAGAGCATTTCATCCGCAGCGGTAAGTCCGGATTCGGATATCGCTCTTATATGCATCTTTCTCATAGCTATGAGTCCCTTGCGAAAATCCGGCTTGCCCTCGGGATCGGGCTGGTGGACGATCCCTTTATAGCCCTCGCCGGTGGTTCGGGGCTTATTCGTATATATCCTCGGTATCACAAGAATGCGATCCTTTACTTTTTCGGCTGCTTTTGCAAGCCTTGATATGTAATCGCAGACAGGGTCTTCACTGTCGGCGCTGCAGGGACCTATGATAAGTATGAAGCGGTCGTCCTTTCCTTCTATGATATCCGCTATCTGACGATCCCTGTCACGCTTTAATTTAGCAAGCTCTTCCGGAATAGGGAATTCTTCCCTTATCTCGGCAGGCGTTGGCAGCAGCTTTATAAATTCCATTCCCATATTTAATGATCCTCTGTATGTTTCGTTTTGACTTTTACGTGCTGTACATTATACACTAAGTTGCGGACTTTAACTTACCATAAAAAGACCATGAATAGCAACTTAAAGTAGCATTACGACTGGGCAATTGATTAAGCGATTGCCCTATAGGGAGAGTTTGCGTAGAAAATGAGAACATCAGAAGATTTAAGAAAAATGCTCTTTGATATCGATCACAGGAGCTATCCTGCGTATAAGCAGACAAAGGGAGAATACAGGTTTGACGGGTATGTGCTTTCTATAGACCATGTTCAGGGCGACCCTTTTGCTTCACCGTCAAAGGTAAGCGTAAGGGTAGGTGCGGGAATGGCGGGTTTTCCGGAAGATTATTATACTGCGTCACACCGGCGCGTAGCGCTTGAGGATGATCTTACGAGGAGATTTGCCGAGGCAGTCAGAAAAAATGACCGCAGAGACTCCGGATCGGGAAAGAGCGGACTCATAGCTTCCAGCAGACCGGGGCAGGAGGTGCTTGAGAGAACCTGCTGCCGCGTGATACCGGGATCAGGGGAGATCATATTTCGTATGGAGGTCGGATTTCCGGCTTTCGGAAGGAGTATAAACTCAAAAGAGCTTATTCATATGCTCTTTGATCTGCTGCCGGAATATGTAAAAACCGCCCTTACCTATCATGAAAAGGAGAAAAGCAGATACGAAGATATGCTGTATCTTGCAGACGACAGGCTTGCGATAAGGGAAGCGCTTAAGGAAGAGGGACTTGTAGCTTTTGTCGCGGACGGGGCGGTGCTTCCAAGAAAAAGCGGAGTATCAGACCTTCCGATGGAGAAGGCCGTGCCTTTTAAATCTCCGGAGAGTCTCAGGTTTAAGCTTACACTGCCGCATGCGGGAGAGATATCCGGCATGGGGATACGGGAGGGCATCACGCTTATAGTAGGCGGAGGCTATCACGGTAAATCAACACTCCTCAAAGCTCTTGAAAAGGGCGTATACGATCATATAAGGGGTGACGGCAGAGAGTATGTGATAACTGAAAACTCGGCCATGAAGATACGCTCTGAGGACGGCAGATGCGTACACAGTGAGGATATCTCACTTTTTATCAGTAATCTTCCTGACGGCAGGGATGCCGGAGATTTTTCGACAGAGGATGCGAGCGGAAGCACTTCACAGGCCGCGAATGTGATAGAGGCAATAGAGTGCGGCACAGGTACACTTTTGATAGATGAGGATACCTGCGCTACAAATTTCATGGTTCGGGATGAGCTGATGCAGAGGGTTATAAATAAAGAAAAAGAGCCTATCACTCCCTTTATAGACAGGATGAGATATATAAAAGACAGCTTCGGGATATCCTGTATTCTGGTCGCCGGAAGCTCGGGGGCATTTTTCGGAGTCGCGGATAACATCATACAGATGGACAGCTATGTGCCATATGATATAACGGATACCGCAAAGACGGAGTTTGAAAAGTCCGGTATCAGATCCTCCGGGATTTCAGACGCAAAGGAGCCTGATTTCAGCCGGATGGTATCAAGGGTCGGGATCTTCAGGGATAAGGACAGGATCAAGGTAAAATCTCACGGCAAAGACGGCTTCAGCATAGACCGGGAAGATGTTGACATCAGATATCTGGAGCAGCTTGCAGATCATGAGCAGACCTTGGCACTGGCTCAGATCGTAAAGCTCGCCTCTTTAGAGATCATAGACGGGAATAAAACCTTCAGGAGCGTGCTGGATCAGATCGGACAGAGGCTTGACAAAGAGGGGCTCGAAACTCTTTGCGGAAGACTCCCCTCGTGCGGACTTGCGAAACCACGCAGACAGGAGATAGCCGCCGCATTGAACCGATGCAGATTTTTGAGGATCATAAGGAAATGAGCGGCAAGAAAAAAGTAGCGGTCGCAATGAGCGGAGGGGTTGATTCCTCGGTTGCCGCATATCTATTAAAAGAACAGGGCTATGACGTGATCGGAGTCACGATGCAGATCTGGCTTGACAAGGGACTTTACGAGCTTGCAAGGACTGACGGCTGCTGCTCGCTTTCTGCGATAGATGATGCCGAAAGAGTCTGCGGCATTGTGGGCATACCGCATTATGTAGTGAATTTCAAAGATATCTTTCGTGAAAAGGTGATAAGTAATTTTGTCGATGAATATATTCACGGCCACACCCCGAATCCATGCATCATCTGCAACAGGTACGTGAAGTGGGAGGCTCTTCTTGAATGGGCGCTTCATCAGGGGGCGGATTATATCGCGACGGGGCATTACGCGAGGGTAAAAAGCCTTCCTGACGGCAGGTACACGATATAGAGGTCTGTCACACAGGCAAAGGATCAGACCTATGCGCTCTACAATCTGACGCAGGAACAGCTTAGGCATACGCTTATGCCTGTCGGGGAATATGAGAAAAAAAGAGTACGTGAGATAGCGCGTGAGGCAGGACTTCCTGTGAGTAATAAACCGGACTCTGAGGAGATATGCTTTATCCCTGACAATGATTACGCTGGATTTCTTGACAGGGAAGCGGAAGGTATGATCCCTCCGCCCGGTAATTTTGTGACTAAGGACGGAGAAGTCCTTGGGCAGCATAAAGGCATAACCCATTATACGATAGGACAGCGAAGAGGACTGGGACTTGCGATGGGACATCATGTTTTCGTGACAGAGATAAGACCCGATACGAATGAGGTGGTGATAGGAGAGGACGATGATGTATACTCATCAGTGCTGTCATGTCATGGCTTGAATTTTATGTCTGTTTCGGAGGATGAGCTAAAAGTCGGCGAAAGCATGAGGCTTTTCGGGAAGATAAGATACAGGCATCCGGGAGAATGGTGTACGATAAAACGGATAGATGCTGACAGCGTGGAGGCAGTGTTTGAAAGGCCTGTGCGTGCTGTTACACCGGGACAGGCGGCGGTTTTTTATGACGGGGATCACATAGCCTGTGGAGGAACGATTGGTTAGGGAGAGAAGAAACGAGTTTGATCTGATACGCGCGGTATCAACTGTCTGGATAGTGCTCTTTCATTACAGCTATTCTTTCGTACAGTATGCTGTAGGGGGAGAGCATATATATGTGATGATGCATGCGAACGGGACATGGGGCGCGCTTTTCGTGTCCCTGTTTTTCATGCTCTCCGGGGCATCGCTTTACTATAACTGGGGCGGAAGGCTGTCTTCCTTTAAGGGGACAGGCGGCGTGCTTGAATTCTATAAAAAGAGATGGCTTGCGATCTTTCCCATGTTTTATATCGCGTGGTTTGTCTGTTATATCATGTACGTCATCTCATTTAACTGGCTGTGGGGTTGGGGCGGTCCTTATTATAAGCTGCTGCTTACTTTCTTCGGTGTTGACGGTTATTTCATGTACAGGGGGATGGATTATTACACAGTGGGAGAGTGGTTCCTTGGCGCGATCATCATGCTCTACGTGCTCTATCCTCTGCTTCAGTGGTGCATGAAGAAGATACCGGTCATAGCGACTATAGTCATAACGGTTCTATTCGGTCTTAATGTGGCAAGGCGGCTTATTCCTGCCTTTGCCGTGTACAACGCGTGGATACAGATATCGGATAATATAAACATCATAACCTGCCTTATGTCCTTCTGGACAGGAATGCTGCTTATCAAGGCCGACCGGAAGCTTGCAGATAAAGTGTTCGTGATACCGGCAGTGATCATCGGCTTATTAATAATGCTGCTGCCTTTGCCTGTAAGCACCCTGATACTTACGCCGATATTGGCGGTGTGTTTTTATATCGTTCTGATGTCTATATCGGTATCGCTTGATAAACACAGGAGAAAGTGGAATCTGAAAATATATGATAAGACAGTCGGCTTTTTCAGCAAGTATTCTTTTGCGATTTTTTTAGTTCACCACGTTACGGTCCAGAAGATGATGTCGATATTTACCGGCAGGGAATTCACGTATCCGCTGAGTATCCTTTATTTCCTGCTCTGCCTTGCGGTGATCTCGTGCCTTGCGGTTTTGCTGACGAAAATAACCGATTTTGTGGTGAAATCCATACGTCAAATACTGTGCCGGACACGCGCCTGAACGGGCGCTCAGCAGGACGTCTTTAGCTTCAGTTCGTATCGCCTGCGTCCCTTAAATATGGAATAGGAGTCGTATCCTGCTTCAAACAGAACCTGTGCTGCTTTGTCAAAATCGGCCGCCATGTCCTCACAGGCATGAGCATCAGATCCGACCGTCGGGGGGAGGCCGCCAAGCTCATGATAACGCTTTACTATATCAATATGGGGGTTCGGATTGCCCATATCCTTGCGGAAACCTGCGGAATTCACTTCTATGCACTTCCCGTGTGAGATAAGGGTTTTAAGAAGCGGATCGAGCACATCCGCGAACTTCTCATAGGTAAAGTATTTATTCCGTGTCTTTCCGTAGCGCAGTATGTAATCGAGATGGCCGTATGAGTCATAATTCTCATACATCCGGGCGTTTTCAAGCTCTTCTTCAAAATATGCCCTGTAAGCCGCGTCATCATCGGCGTAGTCATCAAAAAAGACCGGAAAGTATGGGTCTTTATTCTTCACGACATGGGAGGAGCCTATGATAAAGTCAAAATCCCAGGCTTTAAGATAGCCCTTGAAATAGTCATATATATGATCCGTTGGCTGAAAGCCGGCCTCTATGCCAAAAAGCACCTCGATCCTGCCGGAGTATTTTTCCTTGAGCTGATAAAGCTTATCGTGATAGGCTCTTATATCCACAACAAAGCTTCCGTCGGCATTCGTACCGTAGTCGTTATGCTCGGTAAAGCATATGGTATCAAGTCCAAGCTCTATGGCATGGTTTATCTCGGATTCCATGTCGGAATGTCCGTCGGTCGAAAATGTGGAATGCAGGTGGCAGTCTGTTTTGATCATGTTGCAAATGATACTTGAAAAATCGTGCAGAATCAAGTATCATATATAACGCTGATGTGAAGAGGCGGGCAAGTGGTCCTTCGCTGAAAGCATGATCATATTATTATCATTTAATATTTCGTAGGAGGATTTTCATTATGGCAGTAAAAGTTGCAATCAATGGTTTCGGTCGTATCGGACGTCTTGCTTTCAGACAGATGTTTGGCGCAGATGGATATGAGGTAGTCGCTATCAACGATCTTACTTCTCCCAAGATGCTCGCTCATCTTCTTAAGTATGATTCATCACAGGGTAAGTATGCTCTTGCAGATACGGTTTCAGCAGGTGAGGATTCCATCACAGTTGACGGCAAGACTCTTAAGATCTACAAGGAGCCCGACGCAAATAACTGTCCTTGGGGCGAGCTTGGCGTAGATGTAGTGCTTGAGTGCTCAGGCTTCTATACATCAAAAGAGAAGGCTCAGGCTCATATCAATGCCGGCGCTAGAAAGGTTGTTATCTCTGCACCCGCAGGAAATGATCTTCCTACTATCGTATACAATGTTAACCACACAACACTTAAGCCTGAGGACAAGATCATCTCAGCTGCTTCATGTACGACAAACTGCCTTGCACCTATGGCAAAGGCTCTTAATGACCTCGCTACGATCAAGTCAGGTATCATGAGCACGATCCACGCTTATACAGGCGATCAGATGATCCTTGACGGACCTCAGAGGAAAGGCGATCTCCGCAGGTCAAGGGCAGGCGCTATCAATATCGTTCCTAACTCAACAGGCGCTGCAAAGGCTATCGGCCTTGTTATCCCCGAGCTCAACGGCAAGCTCATCGGCTCCGCACAGAGAGTTCCTACCCCTACGGGTTCTACGACTATCCTCGTAGCTACAGTTGAGAAGTCCGTAACCAAGGAAGAGATCAACGCAGCTATGAAGGCAGCAGCTACAGAGTCATTCGGCTACAATGAGGATGAGATCGTTTCAAGCGATGTTATCGGAAGCACATATGGTTCTATCTTTGATGCTACACAGACCATGGTAGGTGAGGACAATCTCGTACAGGTTGTTTCATGGTATGACAACGAGAACTCATACACATCACAGATGGTTCGTACGATCAAGTACTTCTCAGAGCTTGGCTGATAAACCTGCGAAGCAAGTTTGGATTATATTTTTAAGAAGTGGATTCAAAGAGGTCCGGTCCATGAGGACCGGGCCTCATTTTTTAACCTGTAAAGGAGGTTCAATCAAATGGCACTTAATAAAAAGAGCGTTGATGATTTAAACGCAAAGGGCAGGAGAGTCCTTGTACGCTGTGATTTCAACGTACCCTTAAAGAACGGCGAGATCACTGATGAAACCAGGATCAATGCGGCGCTTCCTACTATCAAGAAGCTTGTCGGAGACGGCGCAAAGGTTATCCTCTGCTCACATCTCGGCAAAGTTAAGAACGGCCCTAACGAGGGTGAGTCT
>JAFUWM010000051.1 GCA_017483425.1 Lachnospiraceae bacterium
CATGGTTCCGATCGTGAGCGCACCGTTGAGCATGAACTTCATGTTTCCGGTACCGGACGCTTCCTTGGAAGCAGTTGATATCTGCTCGGACACATCCGCCGCGGCAAATATGATCTCGGCATTTGAAACCCTGTAATCCTCAATGAATACGACCTTTATCTTGCCGTTTATTGAAGAGTCATTATTTACAACATCAGCGACACTGTTTATGAGCTTGATCGTGAGCTTCGCGATCTTGTAGCCCGCTGCCGCCTTCGCCCCGAATATGAAAGTTCTCGGGGTGAACTCCATCGTGGGGTTCGCCTTTATCTTATTATAAAGGTACATGACATGAAGGATGTTCAGGAGCTGCCTTTTGTACTCGTGCAGCCTCTTCACCTGTACATCATATATGGATCTGGGATCGATCTCCACGCCGTTATGCTCGAGTATATACTTCGCGAGACGCTCCTTATTCTTATATTTGATGTTCATGAATTCCTTCTGTGCCTTTTTGTCGTCGGCGTAGACCTCCATGCCCTTTATAGCGGAGAGATCCGTGATCCAGTCAGGACCGACATGGTCTGTCACCCAGTCTGCAAGGAGCGGATTCCCATGAAGCAGGAAACGTCTCTGGGTGATGCCGTTTGTCTTGTTATTGAACTTCTCGGGAAACATCTCATAGAAGTCCTTAAGCTCCTGCTTCTTGAGTATCTCGGTATGAAGCCTCGCAACGCCGTTTACGGAGAAGCCCGCGCAGATAGCGAGATTTGCCATACGCACCTGCCCGTCATAGACTATCGCCATCTTTCTGATCTTTTCCTGATCGCCGGGATACTTCTCGGTGATATGCAGGCAGAAACGGCGGTTTATCTCCTCGACGATCTGATAGATACGGGGAAGGAGCCTTGAGAAGAGCTCCAAAGGCCATTTCTCAAGAGCCTCGCTCATTATAGTATGGTTTGTATACGCGCAGGTTCTTGTCGTTACAGCCCATGCCTCATCCCAGGTAAGTCCCTGCTCGTCCATGAGGATCCTCATGAGCTCGGGTACCGCGACCGTCGGATGCGTATCGTTAAGCTGGAAGATATTCTTGTCGGCAAACTTCTTGATATCGTCATGCTTCCTCATATACTTTGCTACGGCTTCCTGCACAGAAGCTGATATGAAAAAGTACTGCTGCTTGAGCCTGAGCTCTTTGCCGGCATAGTGATTGTCATTCGGATAGAGAACCTCGACTATGTTACGGGCAAGGTTATCCTGCTCGACTGCCTTGTGATAATCACCCTTATCAAAGGAATCAAGCTCGAAGCACTCTACGGGCTCGGCATCCCATATGCGGAGAGTATTCACGATACCGTTGCCGTAACCCACTATAGGCATATCATAGGGTATGGCATTTACCGACTGATAGCCTTCCTGTATGAATTTATTGCGGCCCTTTTCATCTGTCTCGACTCTCACATAGCCGCCGAATTTTACTTCTTTTTTGTACTCATGGCGCCTGAGCTCGAAAGGATTGCCGTCTCTCAGCCAGTCATCGGGAACCTCCATCTGATACCCGTCCCTGATCCTCTGCTTGAACATTCCGTATCTGTATCTGATACCGCAGCCATACGCGGGATAGCTAAGGGTTGCAAGCGAATCAAGGAAGCAGGCAGCGAGCCTTCCAAGGCCACCGTTTCCAAGAGCCGCGTCGGGCTCCTGATCCTCTACCGCATCAAGATCGACATCGAGCTCCTTGAGCGCTTTCTTCACCTCTTTGTATTCACAGAGGTTTATGAGGTTATTGCCGAGAGCGCGTCCCATGAGGAATTCCATGGACATATAGTACACTGTCTTTGGATCCTGGGAATCCATCGCTTTCTGGGTCTTCATCCAGTTATCGATGATCGTGTCCTTTACCGCATAGCAGACTGCCTGATAGATCTGCTGGGGAGTTGCCTCCTGCAGGGTTTTCCTGTAGAGTACCTTGACCTGCTCGCGGACTTCTTTTTTGAAAGATTCCTTGTCGAAGTTTGTGTTTGTAGATAGCATATCCTCTCCTTTACATTATGATTTCTGCAAAATCGTCATTCCATCCGTACACACCGGACACAATGTTAATTTTTCTTAACTCCCAACATAACATACTCTCCGTTTATGTCCCACTCCTTGGTGTAGCCGTCCACAGAGCCGGTCACTATGTCGGAGGCCATGACTTCCTTCAGCACAAATGCGCAGTTCTTATCGAGATACCCGGCAAGGGTGTCGTTGTCTTTTTCATACACCGTGATGAGATCCATGACCTCAAAACCGGCTTCTTTTCTCATCGTCTGGATCTTGGAAATGAGCTCCCTTACGAAGCCTTCCTCGATAAGCTCCGGCGTAAGGTTCGTGTCGAGAACTACAGTGACCTTATTATCGCCCTGCTCGACAAAGCCCTCCTTTGACGTCATCTCTATAAGGAGGTCATCCTTTCCGAGAACTATCTCAGTGCCGTCAACCTCAAACTTCAGATCATCTCCGGCATTCAATGTATCCATGGCAGCGTTTCCGTCAATATCGGACAGATATTCACGGATACCGTTAAGCTGCTTCCCGTATTTAGGACCTACAGTCCTGAGCTGAGGCTTGAAAGTATAGGTCGTATAGCCTCTTACATCATCCGAGAACTCAACCTCTTTTACATTAAGCTCGTCCGCCACTATATCCGTATAGAAATCAGAGAGCTTCTCCTCCGCTTTCACATACATCTTTGCTATCGGCTGGCGGTTCTTTATATTCACTGCATTTCTCGCCGCGCGGCCAAACACTACTATATCAAGAACCTCGTCCATATCGTGTTCGAGCTTCTCATCGACAAGGCTCTCATCACATACCGGATAGTCTGTCAGATGTATGGACTCGGGCTGACTCTTATCTATGGACAGCACGAGATTCTGATAGATCTCCTCTGTCATGAAAGGGATCATCGGAGCCGCTGCCTTTGATATCGTGACAAGACAGGTATATAGCGTCATGTATGCGTTTATCTTATCCTGCTCCATGCCCGATGCCCAGAATCTCTCTCTCGAGCGCCTTACATACCAGTTGCTCATATCGTCCACGAAATCCTGCATACACTTGGCTGCTTCGGTTATCTTGTAATCGTTAAGATAAGAGTCCGTCTGCTTCACGCAGGAATTAAGCTTCGAAAGTATCCACTTGTCCATTACCGCAAGCTTTTCAGGCTCGAGCTTATATTTTGATGCGTCAAAATCATCTATATTAGCATAGAGCACGAAGAACGCATATGTATTCCAGAGGGTTCCCATGAACTTCCTCTGGCACTCCACGACGGCTTTGTCATGAAATCTGTTTGGAAGCCAGGGCGCGGAATTAATATAGAAATACCACCTGATAGCGTCCGCTCCGAAGGTGTCAAGCGCTTCAAAAGGATCAACTGCGTTGCCCTTTGATTTGCTCATCTTGTTTCCGTCTTCATCGAGCACCAGACCTAAGACTATGACATTTTCATAGGCAGGCTTATTGAAAAGCAGAGTTGACTCCGCATGAAGCGAATAAAACCAGCCCCTGGTCTGATCCACGGCCTCCGATATGAAAGCCGCCGGATACTGCTGCTCGAAGAGCTCCTTATTCTCAAAAGGATAGTGATGCTGCGCAAAAGGCATCGCTCCCGAGTCAAACCAGCAGTCTATGACCTCGGGCACCCTCTTCATCTCTCCGCCGCATTTTTCACACTTGATCGTAAACTTATCGATGAACGGCCTGTGAAGCTCGACAGTCTTTGCTTCCTCCAGTCCCGTGAGTTTGAAAAGCTCTTCCCTTGATCCCACGCTGAGCCTTTCTCCGCAGTCGGGACATCCCCAGATATTCAAGGGAGTTCCCCAGTATCTGTTTCTCGATACGGCCCAATCCTGGATATTATTAAGCCATTCTCCGAACCTTCCCGTGCCTATATTCGGGGGGATCCAATTTATCTTTTTATTATTTTCGATCATCTCATCCTTGACCGCAGTGACCTTGATGAACCAGGATTCTCTTGCGTAATAGATGAGCGGTGTATCGCATCTCCAGCAGAAAGGATAATCGTGCTCAAATTTCGGAGCGGAGAATAAAAGTCCCCTCTTGTCGAGATCCTTCAGTATCTCAGGATCCGCGTCCTTGACGAACAGTCCGGCAAATGGTGTCTGCTCCGTCATATGGCCTTTGTCATCCACGAACTGTACAAGAGGCAGATCGTTCTCACGCCCGACTCTTGCGTCGTCCTCACCGAAGGCGGGCGCTATATGCACGACGCCGGTACCGTCCTCCATAGTGACGTAATTATCTGCGACTACGAAATGCGCTTTTCTGTGCTGCTTTTCAGCTTCCGCCGCGGCACACTCAAAAAGAGGGATGTATTCCATGCCGCAGAGATCAGTGCCTGTGCAGGTCTTTACTATCTCATAGGGCGCGGTAGGCGCATCCTCGCCTCCCAGAACCTTTTCAAGAAGTGCCTTTGCCATGATATATGTGTAACCGTCCGCCGTCTTTACTTCGCAGTAGTCCTCTCCGGGATTTACGCAGAGGGCGACGTTTGAAGGCAGGGTCCATGGCGTTGTCGTCCACGCAAGGATGTATTTATTGTCCTCACCCTTTACCTGAAAGCGCGCTATCGCCGAGCGCTCCTTTACCTGCTTGTAGCCCTGCGCCACCTCATGGGATGAGAGCGGGGTTCCGCATCTGGGGCAGTAGGGTACGATCTTGAAGCCCTTGTACAAAAGGCCTTTATCATATATCTGCTTTAGTGCCCACCATTCTGACTCTATGAAGTCATCGTGATATGTGACATAGGGATTATCCATGTCCGCCCAGAAGCCTACCTGACCCGAGAATTTCTCCCACATGCCCTTATATTTCCAGACAGATTCCTTACACTCCTGTATAAATGGCTCCAGACCATACGCCTCTATCTGATCCTTTCCGTCGAGTCCGAGCTTTTTTTCCACCTCGAGCTCCACGGGAAGTCCGTGCGTATCCCAGCCCGCTTTTCTCGGGACATAGTATCCTTTCATGGTCCGGTATCTGGGGATCATGTCCTTTATGACCCTGGTGAGGACGTGGCCTATGTGGGGCTGTCCGTTCGCCGTGGGCGGACCGTCGTAGAACGTATAGGTCGGACCGTCCTTTCTGATCTCCATGGATTTTTCAAAGATGTCGGAATCCTTCCAGAATTTCTCAACTTCTTTTTCG
This sequence comes from Lachnospiraceae bacterium, assembly GCA_017483425.1. Classification (GTDB taxonomy): domain Bacteria; phylum Bacillota; class Clostridia; order Lachnospirales; family Lachnospiraceae; genus NK4A144. Next base: position 5,197 of record JAFUWM010000051.1, read on the forward strand.
CGATCCACGAAGTTTAAATCTGTGTTTACTTTCTGATACATCATCATGCTCCTTTTTATTTCATGCTCATCTCGTCAAGCAGATTGAGCTTCATGTCATAGAGCTTCTGCGAGAGATCCACATATACATTGTGCGGGTTAACGAGACGCCGCGTCTCATCCCAGAGCGTATCAAGCTCCTTCCTGCAATACTCACGCATCTCCATGACCGAAGGAGAGGTATATACGCACTCCCCCTTGTCAAACACCTGTATCATGAGCTCCTTTGTAGAGTACTCTCCGCCCTTTAAGCGGGTTCTCTTCCAGGGCTCCTGCGAATCAAAGAGGATAAGGTCGTCTCCGGGATCAAACTCCTCTTCTATGAGACAGATCAGATCCGCTTTGACCTTGCCCTCGCTGTCAAATATCCTGATTATCTTTTTATTGCCCGGATTCGTGATCTTTTCCGAATTCTCCGACAGCTTTATCTTCGGCGTACATGAACCGTCCTCATTAACGACTCCGGCAAGCTTGTACACTCCGCCAAATGCAGGCCAGTCCTTTGAGGTGATAAGGTTTGTGCCCACCCCCCAGCTCGTGATCTTCGCTCCCTGCACCTTAAGAGAGTCTATAAGGAATTCATCGAGATCATTTGAAGCCGAAAGCACGGCATCAGGGAAGCCTGCTTCATCAAGCATGACCCTTGCTTTCTTTGAAAGATACGCAAGGTCTCCGGAATCAAACCTTACTCCGTAAAGCTTCGGATGTATGCCCTTTTCCCTGAGCTCGGTAAATACCTTGATCGCATTCGGAACCCCTGATTTGAGCGTATCGTAGGTATCGGCTATGAGCAGGCAGGCATCCGGATAGATCTCCGCGTATTTCCTGAAAGCCGTAAGCTCATCCGGAAAGCTCATGACCCATGAATGGGCATTCGTTCCCTTTACGGGCACATCAAAAAGCTGTCCTGCCAGCACGTTTGAAGTTCCGATGCAGCCGCCTATCATTGCCGCCCTTGCGCCATAGGTTCCGGCATCCGGTCCCTGCGCGCGCCTCAGTCCAAACTCCATGACACCGTCTCCGCGCGCTGCGTAGCATACCCTGGCGGTCTTTGTCGCGATCAGAGACTGATGGTTGATTATATTAAGGATCGCTGTCTCCACGAGCTGGGCCTGCATTATAGGCGCTATGACCTTTACCAGCGGCTCCCTCGGGAAGATGACCTCGCCCTCGGGTATGGACCATATTGATCCCGTGAACTTGAAATCCTTCAGATAATTAAGGAAATCCTCCTGGAATATCCCCAGGCTTCTCAGATAATCAATGTCTTCTTTTTCGAATCTTAGCTCCTTTATATACTGTATGACCTGCTCTAGCCCTGCCATGACCGCATAGCCGCTCTCAAGCGGATTCGTGCGATAAAACATGTCAAATATCACGGTCTGATTGGCGTTTTCATTTCTGAAATAGCCCTGCATCATGGTGAGCTCATACAGATCCGTAAGTAATGTGAGATTCTGTCTGTCCATAGTTTCCTCTCTTTAAGGGATTGTCTATTACACTCTCAAAGTAATTATTCTATCATACAAAACCGTATATAAGCAATTAACATAGGATTTTTACTTTAATAGTATTATAATGTAGCAAGCAGATACAAATTATCCTGATAGCAGGAGGATCAGCAGCATGACCATGAGTGAAAACGCTAATTTAGTAGAATTCCTTTTAGAGATAGGCTGGAGCAGCGATCAGGTGACCAATTATCTTCTGGTCATAGAGGGCAGGCGGTCAATAGCAGACGGCGCAAAGAAGCACAGAGAGCTGGAAGAGCAGAAATAAGGAGCCGTATTTCACCGGATAAGGACTTCCATTTTTTCAAGCACTGAACCCAATGCTTCCATTTTACCGGATTCCCTGTCCTGTTCAGTCAGGGTGTATATGAATGTCGGTTTTCCTGTCGTGATAAAGCGCATCCTGCCCTCAAACTCCATGAGCATCGGAGCTATGTTCGTGGGATCGATCGTAGCGTTCGTGTAGACCGACATGGTTATCTCTTTGTCCGTGACTTTTATATTCTCTATAAAAAGAGCATGCGCCCTGGTCCTTAGCAGCGCGATCCCTATAAGGTTCTCGGTTCCCTTTGGTATCTTTCCGAAACGGTCAAGGAGCTCGTCCCTCATATCAGAGGCTTCTTCATCAGACGATACCCGGGCTATCCGCTTATACATATCAAGCTTCATGTTTTCATTTCTTATATAGCTGTCCGGAATCAGCGCGTCTATATCCATATCGATATAGGTGGAGAAGTCACTGTGATCCTCGATACCCTTCTCCCTTTTCACGGCAGAATCAAGCATCTTGCAGTAAAGATCATATCCGACCTCAGCCATATGTCCCGACTGCTCAGCGCCCAGCACATTGCCCGCGCCTCTTATCTCCAGATCCTTCATCGCTATCTTGTAGCCGCTGCCGAGATCAGTAAATTCCTTGATGGCGGAAAGCCTTTTCTCGGCAGTCTCTTTAAGCATACGGTCACGCCTGTACATAAGAAACGCATATGCCATACGGCTTGATCTCCCAACCCTGCCGCGCAGCTGATAGAGCTGGGCAAGTCCCATCCTCTCGGAATCGTCAACTATTATTGTATTTACATTCGGGATATCCAGTCCTGTTTCTATTATCGTGGTCGATACGAGGATATCTATATCACCGCCTATAAAATCAACCATGATATCCTCAAGCTGTCTTTCATTCATCTGTCCGTGCGCGAACGCGACGACCGAATCAGGCACAAGCTCCTGCACCTTTGCTGCCACATCCGCTATGTCATTCACCCTGTTATGTACATAGTAGACCTGCCCGTTTCTCGCGATCTCCCGGCTTAAGGCCTCTCTGACCATTTCTTCTGAATATTCCATTACAAAGGTCTGGATCGGTAGTCTGTCCTGAGGAGCTTCCCGCAAAAGAGACATATCCCTTATCCCCGCAAGACTCATGTGTAGAGTCCGGGGGATGGGTGTTGCCGTGAGCGTGAGCACATCGACGTTGTGTCTCAGCTCCTTTATCCTCTCCTTGTGCGTCACTCCGAAGCGCTGCTCCTCGTCAACTACGAGAAGTCCCAGATCCTTAAAGCCCACGTCCTTAGATAAAAGCCTGTGCGTGCCTATGACTATATCCACAGATCCGTTTTTTAGTCCGGCTATTGTCTTTTTCATCTGTGCCGCAGAGCGGAATCTGGAGAGCATCTCTATCTGAACGGGATAGGAGGACATACGCTGCGTAAAGGTCTGCATATGCTGCTGCGCAAGTATCGTGGTCGGAACAAGCACCGCCACCTGCTTGCCCTCCTGCACGGTCTTAAAGGCCGCCCTTATGGCTATTTCCGTCTTTCCGAAGCCTACGTCCCCGCAGATGAGCCGATCCATTATCACAGGACTTTGCATGTCGCGCTTTACATCCTCGATTGCCTGAAGCTGGTCGTCGGTTTCTTCATAGGGAAAAAGCTCCTCGAACTCATTCTGCCAGACAGTATCCGGTCCGTATACATAGCCCTCGCTCCTTGCCCTGTCCGCGTAGAGAGCCACAAGCTGTCTCGCGACCCCGTCCACAGCCTGGCGCACTCTGGTCTTTGTCTTTTTCCATTCGCCTCCGCCGAGTTTATTAAGCCTGACTTTTTTATCTGTGCCTTTGTCTGCGTATTTCTGCAGCGAATCAAGATTGGAGGCTATGACGTTCACGAAGCTTCCCCCGCCGTACTCTATGCGGACATAATCTCTTGTGACGCCTCCTATCTCAATACTTGCAAGCCCCCTGTAAATGCCTATGCCATGAGCTTCATGCACTACATAGTCTCCGGGGGTGAGGTCGGTAAAGGAAGATATCTTCTCCCCCTCGTAGAGCACCTTGTGTCTGCGTTTTTTTCTGACCTTGCCGCCGAAGATATCGGATTCTGATATGACGGCAAAGCCAATGTCAGGAAATTCAAAGCCTTTGGGAAGATTACCGTAGGTAAGCATTATCTCTCCGCCGGACAGGATCCTGTCTTCTTCCTCACTGTAAAACGCGCTTATCTCCTGCTCTGCGAAATCCTCCGTGAGTTTCTTTGCCCTTGTATGAGACGGTGAAAGGATCACGACCCTGCTTTTTCTTTTTTTGTATCTGTTTAAGTCGGCTGTGAGCTGCCCGAAGCTTTTATTATATGAACTGACCGCCTGGGAATTCACCATGAACTCGGCCTGATATTTGTAATCCTCATGATGCAGACTTATCATTGATGCGGCAAGCACGTTTAACCCCATGAGCTTTGAGAAAACTTCTTCAGCTGGTATCAGGACTTCGCCCTCTCCGGGAAGCATATGCCCGGAAGCAATCCGGTGTGTCACGCTGTCACTCCACTCCTGCCATACCGCATGACCGCGCTCCTCGCATCTTGCCGGTTCATCTATCATTATGCTTACATCCGAACCTTTGAAATGATCCAGTAAGTTTTCAGTTTTCCCGTAAAGATATCCTATGTAAGGTGACAGATTGATATTTATTCCAACTGTCAGTGCTTCACAGACCTGATCCGTATAGGCTTTTAGTCTGTAGGCAGCCTCGGTCTCCATGGCTTCACGTAATTTGGAATAAATCCGTCCGCTCTCTTCCTCAAGCTTTACCTTTGCAGCAAGCCTCATATCACTGTCGGTAACAAGATCGGTGGCAGGATAAACCGTGACGCGCTCAAGCTTCTCTATAGAGCGCTGGCTCATGGCATCATATTCCCGGATGCTGTCTATCTCATCTCCCCAAAGCTCTATCCTTAAAGGATTCTCCTCTGTAAGCGGATAGATATCTATGATACCACCTCTTACCGCGAACTGCCCGGCCTCCTCAGCCTCGGGTTCTCTCTCATAGCCGAGATCAGTGAGCCTTGCTGTAAGCGCGTCAATATCTATGACATCCCCTTTTGCGAACTCCATGATATTATCAGTCACAAGAGATGCCGGCGGCAGCTTCTCCATCAGGGCATCAAAGGTCGTGATGACGGTTATCCCCGTTTCAGGTTTCACTTTCTGATGCAGAGCCTTCAGTGCCTGCATCCTCTGTCTTACCAGGAGGTTTCCCGAAAGATCCGCCTGATAGAACATCATGTCTCTGGCGGGATAATAATAAACATCCCGTCCGAAAAGATATGCGGTTTCCTCTATCTGTCTCGCCCTTATCTCATCGGAAGCTATAAAAAGCCTGACATGAGCAGGCAGCGCATAAGAAAAGACCGTACGGGCAGAATCCGTAAGGCCTGTGATTCCTGTGATGCCTTTGTTTTTGAGAGCATGCTTCAGGTCATCATATATTCCGAGTTCTTTTATCGGTTCGGTTAACGCTTTCATCCGTTAAACCTGGACATGGCATAGTCAGTATCATGCTCCAGAATGGCACATACCGACTCTGCGGCTCTTTTCCTCGTATCTTTCATTATATCCTCATCTTCGGGAGAAAACCTCGACAGTACCCAGTCCGCAAGATCCCAGTCTTCGGGTTTTGCTCCGACACCTACCCTTACCCTTGTGAAGCGCTCAGTTCCAAGCCGGGCTATGATATCTTTCATGCCGTTATGACCTCCGGCAGACCCCTCCGGCCTTATCCGCATTTTACCTACCGGCAGGTCGATATCGTCATAGATCACTATCAGTTCCTTTGAAGGGTCGATCTTATAGAAATTCACGGCATCGGATATTGCTTCTCCCGAAAGGTTCATATATGTCTGAGGTTTCATAAGGAAAACCCTGCATCCGCCCACCGTCCCCGTGCCGCACAGTGATCCGTGTTTTTTCGCGTCAACTTTTATATCCCATTTATCGGACAGTATGTCCGCGACCGCAAAGCCCGTATTATGCCTTGTATGCTCATATTTTGCTTCAGGATTGCCTAAGCCCGCTATGATATACATTACATTATGAACCTGTCGCCTGCCTCGATCACGACATCTATCCCCTGCTCACATTTATGGTAGTAGTCACTGCGTATCGTACTGTGGCTTTCCACGATGCAATTTTCGAGATGCGAGTTATCCGCTATATACACATCATTTAATATTATCGAGTTTTTGATGTAACAGTTGCTTCCGATAAAGGTCTTCTTGAATACAAGAGAATCCTCCACGGTGCCGTTTATTATCGAGCCGGAAGCTATCATGCTGTTCCTGATGTTTGAACCCGTGTTTATCTTTGCCGGAGGAAGATCGTCTACCTTTGTATATATGGTCGGGTAATCAATCATGAAGAAATACCTTACCTCTTTTTTGAGGAAATCCATGTTGGTGCGGTAATAGTCCTCAAGAGAAGCTATATTGCTCCAGTATGTATCAAGCTTATACCCGTAGATCGCTTTCACATCTCGGTATCTTACCAGTATGTCGCTTACAAAATCGTGCCTGTCCTCCTCGGCGCATTTCTCGATAAGCTCTATCAGATGCCTGCGGCGCAGGATGTAAATACCGCAGGATACGGTATTGGAGCTTGTGATTATGGGCTTTTCCTCAAAATCAATTATACGATTGTCATTATCCATTTTTACGCAGCCGTATCTTTCCGAACGGAAGCCCTCTTCCATTTCTTTTACAACCACCGTTATATCAGCCTGCTTCTCGATATGGTATTCGAGCACTTTACCGTAGTCTATCTTGTATATCCCGTCGCCGGACGCGATTATCACATACGGCTCATGGCTCTTTTTAAGAAATGAAAGATTCTGGTACATGGCATCCGCCGTGCCCCTGAACCAGAGATTATTGTCATCGGTTATGGACGGCGTGAATATGGTAAGCCCTCCCTGCTTACGCCCGAAATCCCACCATTTTGACGAGCTTAAGTGCTCTGTAAGGGATCTGGAATTGTACTGGGTAAATACCGCCACATTCTGCACATGTGAATTTGTCATTGATGACAGCGCAAAATCAATGCTGCGGAAATTTCCGACTATGGGAAGCGCCGCTACCGCCCTGTTTTTTGTAAGCTCTTTGATGCGGCGGCTGTTGCCTCCCGCAAGGATCATTCCTATAGCTCTCATCGTCTCTCACCTCCCCTTATCAGGGTGCTTCCGGGGGGAAGCGCTCCGCCTTCAAAATCAGAAGCCGTAAATTCACCGGAAACGACTGAATTTTTACCTATGCTCACACCGTCAGGGATAACACTCCTCTCTCCTATGGTTACCAGACCGTGGTTATAAATATCAGGCCTTGTATCATTATCGACCTCATCACCCGTACCCAGACGGACATTATCGCCTATCACTGCGTCTTCGGCAATTATTGCTTTTTCTATATAGCATCCCCGGCCTATATGAGCGCCATTCATTATTATAGAATCCCGGATCTCGGAGCCCTCTCCTACGAGCACGTCTCCCCCCATCACGGAAGCGTAGACTCTGCCGTATATGCCGGTTCTCTCGCCCACTATCGTCCTCTCTACATACGCATCGTTTCCGACATAGGTAGGCGGAACGGCCTGTGATTTTGTATAGATCTTCCAGTATTCCTCATAGAGATTGAATTCCGGGATGATATCTATGAGCTCCATATTGGCTTCCCAATAGGAATGGAGCGTGCCGACATCCTTCCAGTATGAGTTGAATTCGTAAGCATATATCTTTTCATTTTTTTCGTGGCAGTAGGGGATCACATGCTTTCCGAAATCGAGATTCGGTTGGTCGGCGTTTGCCATTAGGGCTTCCTTCAATATCTTCCATGAAAAGATATAAATACCCATGGACGCGAGGTTGCTGCTGGGATTCTCAGGCTTCTCCTGAAATTCCGTGATAAGTCTGCTCCCATTCGTTACGACTATGCCGAACCTGCTCGCTTCCTCCATAGGCACAGGCATCACCGCAAGCGTGACCGCGGCTCCTTTTTTCTTATGGAAATCAAGCATCACTTCATAATCCATCTTATATATATGGTCTCCCGACAGGATGAGCACATAGTCAGGATTGAAGCTTTCCATATATTCGATATTCTGGTAGATAGCGTTCGCCGTGCCTGTATACCAGTCTGTGTTTATGTTTCTTTCAAAAGGAGGGAGAACCGTGACCCCTCCGACATTCCTGTCAAGATCCCAGGGAATGCCTATGCCGATATGAGTATTAAGCCTTAGCGGCTGATACTGCGTCAGTACTCCCACGGTATCTATCCCTGAATTTATGCAGTTCGAGAGAGGGAAGTCAATGATACGATACCGTCCTCCGAACGGAACCGCCGGCTTTGCCATACGGGTCGTAAGAACCCCGAGCCTGCTGCCCTGTCCCCCGGCAAGCAGCATGGCTATCATCTCTTTCTTTACCATATAACCCTTCCCCCTCTTATGAAAAACTCAATTCTTCATCTGCTTCTTCATTCTAACACAATTCCGCCCTTGAATACATATCAATCATCATTCGTTCAAGGCAATCGCCTGATACAGTGTAGATGCCAAGGCAGAGATGTTGTATGTGAGTGCAAAACATGCCCTTTGGCATGTTTTGAGCACCGTTTAGACACGCCATGCGTGTCTGGTGCCGGGGCGCCCCGGGGTGCTGATGCGCTCAGCGCATCAAAACGCACCCGCGAAACGTCCACCGGACGTTCCGCCACTCGCCGTAAGCACTTGGGTTCAGCGTTAAGAAATGCGAGATTTATCGAGCATTTTAGCTGAATCTTAGTACGTCGAGCGAGTTAGTTCGGCTGAGCGTTGGCTCTGAGCGAGCAGACAACATACCTGTCTTGGCATAGCCGGCGCATTAGATTAAGCGATTGCCCTGTCACTCATTTATATACGTAAGGTATTCATTTCCCGCTTCCTCAAACATTTCCCTTGAGTCGTTCATACCGACATGATGGGTAATGCCAAGTGATGGATCATAAACGATAGTATTATTCATATCATACCCTACTATCAGCACCGGACCGTCTACGGTAAGTCCGATAACCGGACAGTCCTTTGAAACATAATAGAGAACATCCGAAAGCCCGATCCCCATCAAAGACAGCGCATCACCGTCTATATTCGCTTCCAACACACCCTCAGATGTTTCTCCGTTTTGCATCTGTTCATAGGATGAAGCTCCTGAGCCGGCATAGGACAGCACTGCGTCCATACAATCATATAAAGCCCCATGCTCTCCTCGTCCTTTAAGATCCGAAAGCTCTGCTATCGTATGCTTGGTATCCCTGCTCCCCTTTCTCCATATATAAGAATTTTTCATATTTAATACAATACCTGCTTCATCCGAGGCCGTCCTTAAAGCTGTTCCCGGATCAGAGCTTGCCCCCTCTATTCCTCCTTTGGCATATACCAGATATCCCTTATCATCCGTGCCGGAGGCCTTGGTGGCAGAAACAGAGCGGTCACCTTCAAACAGCGCAAAATCAGGGGTCAGAAGCTGCAGCCGGGATACGGCTATATCGTTTATTAACTGGATCTCAGTGATCGTTTCCCTCTGCTCGGTGGCCGCGACCACTATCTTATTCTGCGTGCCGGATTCCACTGAACTGCTCATGATCTGGTTTCCTTCGGCAGCCACATATGTGCTCCCGTCTCCTGAACGTATCATCCTGTCTATGTATATGGTCGAACCCTCGATCTTAACATCGGATATATAGTATCCGTCCTCGGAGTATTCTTTCTTTATCGTACCGTCTCCCCCCGTGATCCTTATAGAAGACATAGGAGTAAAGGGCATCCCCAGCGGTGTGATCGTCTTGTCGGCTATCCTTAACTGCCCTGATATCATATCTTCACCTATAAATCCTAGCAGACGTATCTTACAGCCCGGATCTGAATGAACATCTGTCATTCTCCCGTCAGACATATCTATAAGGGTTATAGCGTCCGCCATGGAAGATATATCCTCACTTGATCCGGCCCCGATCTCATCCCCCGCTATATATGCCCCTATCTTTCCGCTTGCAGACGAAGCCGTTTCGTCAAAGGCGACGCCTGAAGCTATGATCTCAACTGATTTTTGCGCAACATTTATACGGTATATACTGCCGTCAATGTACAAATAAAAATTACCTGTACTGTCGACATATGAAAGCTGACGGATATTTGCTTCAAGCATCTCTGAGGAGCCGCTGTATGGTACCGATATCTCCTCCTCTACAATATTAAGGGCGCTGTCGTAGTAATAGACTACAGCGCATATCTCCCCCTCATGATCCCCCCGGTTATGATACCCGTATACCAGAAATCTGACATTTCCGCCCTCGTCTACCGAAAGGATCTTGATATCATATCCCTGGTATCTGGTACGCTCATCATCATGATCTTCATCCGCAAAGGAAAATACCCTTGCCACATGTGAATCCTCAGCCTTATATGAAAACAAAGCGCCCCCGGATACGAACGCGATCGAATTCCCCGCGTTGTTTTCGGCCATTTCGACGTTTCTCTCATGTATCCCGAGTATTATCTTATCGTTCGCGAATGAGGACTTTCCTCCGGTAAACTCCTCATTCATCGTTCTCTCATAATCAAGCAGGTACATTCTTTCATCAGAGTATCTGAGTCTGTAATATTCTCTGATATCGTAATCACTGTCCTTGTTATCTATCCCGCAGATCATGCGGTAGGTTATCATAAACGATCCTATATCGCCCGCAACATCGAGAACTCTCACGGCTGTTTCCCCGTTCTTTTGCGGTTGGAGCTCTCCCCAGGTAACCTGATCAAAGCTGGAATGGATATCTACATGGGCAAATGTGGAGTTATCTCCCGTGGAATCGCTTTCAAGATATGGCGCTATGGCCTCTGCAGCCTCCTTATCCATTGTAATGTTTGAGAATTCATTAACAAAGGTAACCATTTCAGTTACATGCAGGCTGTCATCGGATATCACACGTGTATAATATCTGGCCTTCCTTCCGCCTTCAAGCGTAAGGACTATACAAAGGGAATACTCTGTCTTATCGGAAATAAGATCCTTTAGACGAACCGTTGTATAGATATCGTTTCCCTGCTCTGAATAATCATATACCTCAGCAGACTCTATAAGCCTGCTTCCATCCGAAGAGCGCACTTCATAGGCTATCCCCGTGATTTTTTCCTTAAAGGGCTCTACCTTTATTCCCAGAGTCCGGCCTTCTCCCAGCGGCGAAAGATCCGCGCGGTATCTTTTAAGATCCGGCTCCGATACGAGTCCGTGCATAGTGTTTGTTTCCGATCCGTTATACATCACGGAAACAACAGGAAGCGACGCGTCTCTCATGACAGCCGTAGTTGTGGTATTGCCATGACTCATGGTGGCGCTGAATATAGAGGCGGAGATAATGAAGATTACTATAAAGCTGAGTATCCTGGTCAGTGTTTCCTTCATGACCATTCACACTGTCATTCTTACATCTCCCCTGCTTTATATCTTGTCACAAGGGACTGAATACGATTATTAGGACTCAGCAGATCGCTTATCGACGAGTCGTGGTTCAGCGTATCAATGATATACGCAAGATATTTACTCATATCGCATGAAATATACCAGGGCTTCTGAAGAAGCTCGTCCGGCTGATATATCAGATTGGTGGTCAGGACTCCTGTTATAGTGCCTTCTTCGACTGCTTTTTCAAAAGGCTCCATTCCCCGAGAAAAAAGCCCAAAGGTTGCCGCAACGAAAATTCTGGAGGCATTCCGTTTTTTCAGCTCTCTTGCGACTTCTATGACGCTCTCTCCTGAAGCGATCATATCATCAAGGACCAGTATATCTTTGCCGCTCACGTCAGATCCCAGAAACTCATGTGCCACTATGGGGTTTCTTCCGTCAACTATCCTGGTATAATCCCGTCTCTTATAAAACATACCCATATCAAGCCCGAGTACATTCGCCATATAGATCGCTCTGGACATGCCTCCCTCATCGGGTGACACTATCATCATATGCTCCGGCTCTATGGTAAGATCCTTTATGTTTGTAAGCAGTCCCTTTATAAACTGATAGGATGCCTGAATCGTCTCAAAACCCTTAAGCGGTATGGAATTCATGACACGGGGATCATGAGCGTCAAAGGTTATTATATTATCAACACCCATCTTCGCAAGCTCCTGCAATGCTATAGCGCAATCCAGTGATTCTCTTGCTGCCCTTTTATGCTGCCGGCTCTCATAGAGGAACGGCATGATAACGGTAATGCGTCTTGCCTTGCCCCCTACCGCGGCTATTATTCGCTTCAGATTCTGATAGTGGTCATCCGGAGACATATGATTTTCCTCTCCGAACATATTGTAAGTAACACTGTAATTGCAGACATCAACAAGAAGATAGAGATCCATGCCCCTGACAGATTCGTTGATCATGCCTTTGGCTTCCCCTGATCCGAATCTGGGAAGTGACACATCCAACAGATAAGAATTTCTCATATATCCCGAAAAGACCAGAGAATTTTTGTGTTCGTTTTCCCTGTCCTCTCTCCATCCGATAAGGTAATCGTCCACCCGTTCGGCAAGCTCCCTGCATCCATCCAGTGCTATGACTCCCAGTGATCCGACCGGTATGGTCTCAAGCCTGCGTTTGTCGTGTGTATGAGCCAACTCAGCTTACCTCCGTTTTCTTAAGCCTGATATCATCTCCCCTGAATCTGTATATCTCATAATTACCAAGTATTCTTGAAACAGACCTTTCAGAATAAATATCCTTAAGTTTAGCCAGCGACAGATTTGTGGAAATGATCGTTGACTTTGATTTCAGGTCTCTTTCGTTCAAAACATTAAACAATTCCGAATCAACGACAGAACTGTTTACCTCCGTACCAAGATCATCAATGATCAGTAACGGATATTCAAATAACGCTTCATACTCTCTGTCATCCAGATTCCGGCTGTCAAATCTATGGGCTGACAATATATCAAAGAGCCGTATAGCGCTGATGTATATAACCGCTATGCCCTTATCTATAAGCTCCTTTGCAATGCAATTTGACATGAAGCTTTTACCGCACCCTACATCACCATAGAATAGCATATTACAATAAGTGTCTGCAAATGTTACCGTAAATTCCTTTGCGGCAGCGTAAATTTTTTTAATATTATCCAATTCGCTCCCGGAAAAATAATCAAATGAGAAAGTCTCAAAATTTTCACTCCTCAGCTTGTCATATATGCCGCTCCCCGCATAATAATGCTCTGTTATCTTCTGCATGAGACAGTGACACTTTTCACTGCCTTTATATCCCGTATCCTTACAATCAGGACATACGTATTGCAGTGAAAGATACCCTTCCGGTACCCCTGCCTCCGATAATACTTTCTTTTTCTCATCGCTGATGCGCGAAAGTTCTTTAAGCAGCGGAGCTGCCTCCGCCTTGCGCCCTGACGCAGCCATTATCGCCGCCTCAGCAGACAGGTCAGCCGTTTTATCTTCAAGCTCCTTATACCGGGGGATACGCTTATGTATCTCCTGTATCCTCCTTCTCTGCTCCCTCTTATCTTCGGCAAGCTGCCTCTCATAGCCTGCCATTAAGTCCTTATAAAAAATGTCCATATATATCCTTTACACACGACTTACTTTCTTTGATTGCTTTTTTCCGAGGATTCTGGCTTCCAGCTCTTCCATGTCATACTGCCGCTCGGAAAAATTATGAAATTTATTCTGAACGCTTCTTTTAGCTGATATCCCCGCCGGTGAAGCGCTTACTCTGGATGCTCCTGTCTGCTTTGCCGTAGATCCCCAGACGGAAAGAAGCATATCAATATCGGCTAAAGATGTCACGCCGCTTTCAGACCACCTCTTAAGTATGGTATCGGTATACGGAAAAGACGGTTTTGCTATAGCTTTCATTGTCCGGGACACTGCCTCAAGTATTATATCCATTGAAAACCCGTAGCCGTTCTTCCACTGGTCTATGTATTCTATCTCGCTGTCCACAGGATTTCTGTCTGATATGCCATAGGCTTTCAGCACCGTGAAATACTCATTGCCCGCAAAACCTCTTATGTGCTTCTTTGCTCCTGCCACGTCTTTAATGCCGGCATCAGCCCAGTTCATAGCAGTCTGCTCTATATACCTGGTGCCGGTCTTGCCCTTGCCAACACAGTATTCTATCAAAAATTCTATGAGATCAGCCGAAAAACCCAGTCCGCCCTGTTTGTCATATATGAAA
>JAFUWM010000001.1 GCA_017483425.1 Lachnospiraceae bacterium
AAAATGCTGAACGCCCAGGAGGAAGCTCTTGCGGAGCAGGGAGAGAAGATCGCCATACAGGAGGAAACCTTAAAGGAGCAGCATGAGCTTCTTGATAAGCTTGAAGCCATAATGAGTGAGCAGCAGCAGAAGCTGGATGACATCATAGGGGTAAGGACCGAGCTTGTGGAGGATCTTAGAAAGGAGTTTGACGATTCCGATCTGAAGGTTTCTGTTGATGAAAAGACGGGGGCAATCACATTTGACGCGAGTATACTGTTTGACTACAACAAATCGACTCTCAAACCGTCAGGAAAGGAGTTTCTGGCTGAATTCCTTCCCAGATACGCGGATGTGCTTTTGAGTAATAAATATAAAGATAATATTTCTGAGATATTAATAGAGGGACATACCGATACAGAAGGGGATTATCTTTTTAATCTGGAGCTTTCGCAAAGGAGGGCACTGGCGGTTGCCGAGTACTGTCTTGGCGATGACAGTGACATACTTTCCGATAAGCAGCTTGAGGAAATGAGGGATCTCATATCCGCGACCGGAAGATCCTACAGCAATCCGATATATGATGAGAACGGGGAGATAGATATGGAGGCTTCAAGGCGTGTTGAGTTCTTATTCCAGCTTAAGGATGAGGAAATGGTTCGTGAAATGATCGAGATACTCAGCTCCGAGGAATCTGCGGATGAGGATTGATACTATGACAACACCGGGACACGGCGTACTGAAAGAAAGGGGATAAAAATGGCTGTATTTGATGAGAAACTGCTTAAGGATCCTGAGTTTTTTAAGGAAAACACGATACCGGCACATGCTGATATAAATTATTACAGAAACGAGGAGGAGCTTCAGAAGAGAACCTCTTCATTTCTTCATTCCCTGAACGGACTGTGGAAATTCAGATGGTTCAAGGCGGTAGATGAAGCCTGCACGGATTTCTATGAGCTTAAGCATGAATGCCATACATGGGATGACATCTCAGTACCGTCCTGTATAGAGATGCAGGGCTATGGCCAGATATCATACGTAAATACACAGTACCTGTGGGAAGCGCACGAGGAGGTTGAACCCGGCGACATCCCGCATGACTACAATCCCGTGGGGGAATATGTGAAGTACTTCAATCTGCCCGAGGAATTTATGGGACAGCCTGTATGCATCAGGTTTGACGGAGTGGAAACCGGTATGGCGCTCTGGCTTAACGGGCATTATATCGGCTATTCCGAGGATTCCTTTACACCGTCAGAGTTTGACCTTACCGAATTTATAGATTACAAGGGCGAGAATAAACTCGCAGTCGCAGTGTTTAAGTTCACATCGGGCTCATGGCTTGAAGATCAGGACTTTTTCAGATTCTCGGGGATATTCAGGGATGTAACGCTTTATACAGTACCGGGTATCCATGTGGAGGATATGTCGGTAAAGACGATCCTTGACAAAGATTATAAGGACGCTAAGCTTCATATCGCGCTGCAGCTTACGGGAGCGGCAAAGGTGAAGTATGAATTAGACGATCGCATGGGCAGGGATGTGATAAAGGGGTGGAAAAAGGCCGGGCAGGAGACGATCATAGAGCATGAGGTCAAGGCACCGCTCAAGTGGTCGGCTGAAAAGCCTAATCTCTATGATCTTATCATTAGGGTATATGACACGGAGGATAATCTTCAGGAGATAGTGCATCAGAAGGTCGGCTTCAGAAGCTTCGAGATAAAAGGACACAAGATGCTAATAAACGGAAAACGCATAGTTTTCCGCGGCGTGAACCGTCATGAATTCTCGGATATCGAAGGCAGGGCGATCGGAGAGCTTGAGATCAATGAGGATCTCATAAACATGAAGAAGAATAACATAAATGCTGTGAGAACCTCGCATTATCCCAATCAGACACATTTTTATGATATGTGCGACAGGCTCGGGCTTTATGTCATAGATGAGACTAATCTTGAAACACACGGAACCTGGGATCCTATCCGGAGAGGATTAAAGCCTGTGGAATATGCGGTTCCCGGAGACAGGGCGGAATATATTGAGAATGTGCTTGACCGTGGTCACAACATGTTCATGAGGGATAGTAATCATCCCTCGGTGCTTATATGGTCCCTTGGAAACGAATCCTACGGCGGGAAAGTGCTGAAAAAACTGCATGACGCTTTTAAGGGATGGGACGATACCAGACCGGTACACTATGAGGGTGTCGTAAACGATATGAGATACCCCGCGACAACTGATATAGCGTCAAATATGTACTGGCGTGTCGCGGATATCAAAAAATATCTTAAACAAAACAGAAAAAAGCCCGCTATAAGCTGTGAATATGTGCATGCAATGGGAAATTCATGCGGTGGGATGAGCCTCTACACAGATCTTGCTGATGAGGAGCCGCTTTATCAGGGCGGATTCATATGGGATTATATAGATCAGGCGATAAGGACTAAGGATCGCTATGGCAGGGAGTATGAGGGTTATGGCGGAGACTTTCATGACAGACCCAATGACGGGAACTTTTCGGGAGACGGCATTGCCTTTGCAAAGGACAGGCGCCCGAGCCCCAAGATGCAGGATGTGAAGTATAATTACAGACCTGTAAAGATCGAAGCGGATGCAAAGGGTATCACTCTAACAAACAGGAATTTATTCACAAACACTTCAGAATATGCCTGTGTGATAACTGTGGCAAAGAACGGAATGGATGAGGAGCAGCATTATGAGAGCTTTTCGGTTGAACCTTTATCCACAAAGAAATTCAAGTGGCCCTTTAAGCTTCCCGAGGCAGATAACGCGGAGTACGTGATCACCCTTTCCTTTGTGCTGGGAAGAAATGAGATATATGCTGAGGCGGGACATGAGATTGCCTGGGGGCAGTATGTGTATGGCAGCGTGAATGCGCCTAAGCATCCTGCGGCCGGACTTAAGGTTGTGCACGGCATGAATGGGACAGGAGTGTACGGAGATGGATTCAGCGCCGTGTTTTCCGGGCTCCAGGGAGGACTGATCTCCTATGTCTATGGCGGACACGAGCTTATAGAAAAGATACCAAAACCTAATTTCTGGCGCGCCATGACGGATAACGATATCGCAAACCTTCAGTTTGCGCGTTCCGCGCAGTGGAAGGCGGCCTCCGAGTTCACGACCACGAAGTATTATAAAAGGGAATTAAAATTTGAGGTACCGGAGGTAAAGGAGCATCGTTCATCCGTGGAGGTGAAGTTTAATTATCATCTCTGTACTGTACCGGAAAAGATAGTCACAGTCACATACACCGTATATGCGGACGGATGGATAGACGTTGATATGGTGATGCCAAGATCGGACGACGTAGGAGAGCTTCCGGAGTATTCTATGATGTTTACGCTTGCCGCTGATTATAATACGCTCTGCTGGTATGGACAGGGTCCTGAGGAGACCTATTCCGACAGGGGCTGCGGCAAGATAGGCATACATTACGGAGACGTGGACAGGATGCTTGCCCCTTATCTGAGGCCCCAGGAGTCAGGGGCGCATATAGGGGTGCGCGCGGCAATGGTGACGGATGAGCTGGGTCACGGATTGAGTATTATCGGGAAAGAACTTATGGTGTCGGCATTGCCCTATAAGCCGTCCGAGATAGAGAACGCGGATCATCACTTTGATCTTCCCGAGAAGCATTATACTTACGTGAGGGTCGGACTCGCACAGATGGGAGTTTCCGGTGATGATACATGGGGAGCCCGCACACTGCCGCAGTACATGATAAAGAATAATAAAACACTCAGACTCCGGTTTTCATTCCAGGGCATTTAATAAGTGGAGAAAAAAAGGTTTCACTGGAAAAACAGCATAAGGGCCCAGCTTGCGGCGGTATTCATTCTGCTCATCATAGCAGTGGTCGCCGCAGGGGCCTTTATGAATACGGTCTTTTTGCAGCGCTACTATATCTCAAATAAGAAAAAGCAGATAGTGAACGCGTATGAAACAATGGACGCTCTCGCGGAGATATCAGGCTCCGGATCCGGGGCTTTTAAGGAGGGGGTGGACAGATTTGCGTCCGAAAAAAGCCTGCTCGTTGTGGTTGTGGATTCCGGTATGAACATCCTTTATTCTACGGAAAGAGAGTCCGGAATGATAGCGTCAAGGCTTCTGTGGAGAGTTATATCCGGCGATCCGAGCAATGAGCCGGGAAATGAGGAGCAGGAAAGTGCTGAAGAAGGTGAGAAAAAGTCTCAGCATGATGACGTAGTTCTTCTGACTACTGATGCGTACAGGATAACCACCAGCACCGATCCCGCAATGAAGTCCGATTATATCGAGTTATGGGGGTATCTTACAAACGGGGATCTTATATTTATAAGGACGCCGCTTGAGAGCATAAGGGAGAGCGCGTCAATATCCACGAGGTTCATGCTTTATATCGGATTGCTCATTGCGCTTGTAGGCGCCATAGTCATGTGGTTTGTCACGAAAAGGATAACGGGACCTATCCTTGAGCTGACCGATATATCGGACAGGATGGCACATCTGGATTTTGACGCTAAATACGAAAGCGGGGGAGAGAATGAGATAGGGGAGCTCGGCAGGCATATGAACGAGATGTCTTCCCAGCTTGAAAACGCCATATCCGGGCTTAAGACAGCAAATAATGAGCTGCAAAAGGATATAGAGAAAAAAGAGAAGATAGAAAGCATGCGGAGTGAATTCATATCAAACGTTTCGCATGAGCTGAAGACTCCTATAGCTCTGGTTTCGGGATATGCGGAGGGATTGAGGGACGGTATAGCGGATGATGAGGAGAGCAGGAATGAATATCTCGGTGTCATAATCGATGAATCGGAAAAAATGGGAAGGCTCGTATCAAACCTTTTGGAGCTTAATCATATAGAGTTCGGAGACGAGCCGGCTGAGATGAAACGGTTTGACCTTGTATCGCTGATCACTGGGATCATAGCGGGATCAGACATACTTGCAAAGCAGTTTGGAGCCGATATAGAATTTGAAGTGACAGAGCCTGTCTACGTGTGGAGTGATGAGCAAAAGACGGAAACGGTTTTTTCAAACTTCCTTACAAATGCGATACATTACTCTGGCGGTGAAAAGCGAATAAGGATCACATTAGAGGATGCCGGAGTGAATGTAAGGATACAGGTGTATAATACGGGTGATAAGATACCGGAGGATGCTATAGACAGGATTTGGGAGAAGTTTTACAAGGTTGACAAGGCGCGTACACGCGAGGTCGGAGGCTCGGGTATAGGGCTTTCGATCGTAAAGGCCACAATGGAAACTTTGAATAAACCCTGCGGTGTGATAAACTATGATGATGGCGTTGGATTCTGGTTTGAACTGGAACGCGCAGGCTGATAAGGCAGTGATCCCTCGGGAGGGCTTGATATAATGAAAAGGTTTTCGGGTTTATTAAATATATGCATGATCATCATGGCGCTTAGTCTCACGGGCTGCGGCGCACCGGGTGTTGATATATCGGATGAGGATGTAAAGAAGGTCGCGGATTACTCTTCCGATATAGTGAGCCAGCATAATGACAAGTCTGATTCAAGGCTTGTGGATCTCAGTACTGTCAAGAGAAAATACAGGGAGCAGCTCGATCTTGAAATTAAGAGACAGAATTTCAGGGCATTGGAGCAGGCAGCGCTTCAGGCTGAGTCTGAGAGCGGCTCTGAGGGAAGCGATTCCGGGAGTGGAGAGTATGTAGAGCCTGATATCTCGCTTGCAGAAGCCATAGGCACAACTGATTTTGATATTTATTATACGGATCATGAAGTCAGCAAGTCATATCCTTCATCCGGCTCAGTATCCGCTGATGATGTATATATGGGAATGACGGCGGCAGCGGGGGATACTCTCCTTATCATGCATATTAATATCTCAAATACCGAGGGGCTTGACAGAGAGTGTGACATCATAGACTTGAGGCCTACCTTTAGGGTTAAGATAAACGGTGAGAATCATACGGTGCAGCAAACGATACTGCCGGATGATCTTTCAAAGTTTGAGGGAACGATCCCCGCGTACAGCTCGGCGGATGCTGTGCTCATATCAGAGGTGACAGAGGAAACAGCAGCCGATATTCAAAGTCTGTCGCTTATAGTCCGTTCTGCTGATTCGAGACCCGAGTATAAGCTGGAGTGATCCCGGTAAACTTCGGGAAAGATGGTTCTGATCGCGCCAACAAGATACAGTGAGCCAAAGGCTATGATCACATCATCAGGTCCTGCAGCGTCAAGCGCCGTGCGTATACCCGAACCGATATCCGGACAAGCTTTTGCCTTGATACCCCGGAGAGTTAAATATCCCGCAAGGTCTTTTGCGTCAAGCGCCCGGTCATTTGGCGGCGTTAAACAGATAAATTCTTTTGTAAACGGCATTAACGTGGCCAGAACATTTGTGTAGTCCTTATCCGCAAGAATCCCGATCAGAAAGATGATATTTTTTTCCGGCAGTAATGTACGAATACATTCCGCCAGGGCATCCGCCCCTTGCGGATTATGTCCTCCGTCAAGGATGAAGAGAGGCTTACTGCATATTTTTTCAAAGCGCGCGGGCCACCTGACACATCTTAAGCCCTCTTTGACCGCCTCAGCGGGAATGGAAAAACCGCGTTCCCGCAGCACTTCTATCGTTTCCAGCACTGCTGCGGCGTTATGAAGCTGATGAGGTCCCAAAAGAGACAGAAAATACTCTGTTTTATCCCAGATAAATATCTGTCCGTCAAGGCTTTGGCTTACAGGGGTCAGTCTGCTGAAGTCTACGCTGGTTAAAGGGACTCCTTTTTGCAGACATATTTTTCTGATGGTTTCCGTGGCCTCCGGTAAACCATCATAGCAGACCGCGTTACAGCCGGACTTTATAATGCCGCCTTTGGTAGCCGCGATTTTTTCTATCGTATCTCCAAGGTATTCGGTATGTTCCAGTCCGATATTTGATATTACCGCGGCTTCGGGACTGTCAATAACATTCGTACTGTCGAGTTCTCCGCCCATACCGACTTCAAGAACGACGATGTCACATTTTTGCTCCACGAAATATACCATAGCGATAGCGGTTATGAGTTCAAAATGGCTTGGATGATCATCCATTTCCTCCGCTAAGGTCCGCACATGCTCCGTGATGCGGGCAAGAGCTTCGCCGGAAATACATTCGCCGTTAACCTGTATGCGTTCGGTAAAATCCTGAATGTATGGAGAAGTGTATAGACCGGTTCTGTAGCCTGCCTTGCGTAATATCGCGTCAAGCATCGCGCAGATGCTGCCCTTGCCGTTGCTTCCTGCCACATGAATGAACTTAAGGCGCTTCTGCGGGTCATCCAGCTTAAAAAGCAGCTCCCTGGTGCGCTCAAGTCCAAGCCTGGTTCTGCTCCATCCGTGATGTTCAATATATTCGATTGCCTGTTCTGAGTTTATATTATTATCCTCCTTAAGCCATATTTGTTATAATCTTTTAAATCACGCAAAAAGTCAAGATTTGATAAAAGCGGTGACGATGTGTTACTCTATGTATTCAAAGAATATATAACTAAGGAAGAGATAAAAATGCCTATCTGCGTACAGAAGGATCTGCCCGCGCGGGGGATCCTTGAAAATGAGAATATCTTTACAATGGAGCCGGAGAGATCAAGCCATCAGGATATCAGACCGCTTGAGATCTGTATATTAAATCTGATGCCGTTAAAGGAGGATACCGAGCTCCAGCTTCTGCGGTCGCTTTCAAACACACCGCTGCAGATAAACGTGACTTTCATGATAGTAAAAAGCCATGTCTCAAAAAATGCCTCGGCAAACCATCTGAATCAGTTCTATAAGACATGGGACGAGGTAAAGGGGAGCAAGTTTGACGGAGTCATTGTGACCGGAGCTCCCGTGGAGCTTATGGAGTTCGAGGAGGTTGATTACTGGAGAGAGCTCACGGAGATATTTGACTGGACAAAGACTAATGTGACATCCACCCTGCATGTGTGCTGGGGGGCGCAGGCGGCTCTTTATTATCACTACGGACTGCCCAAGCATACCTTTGATACCAAGCTTTTCGGGGTCTACCAGCACAGGGTAAGGAACAGGAAGGATCCGCTGGTCAGGGGCTTTGACGATCTTTTTTATATTCCACATTCCAGATATACGGAGGTAAGGAGCGAGGACATACATGCCTGCAGTGACCTTACGGTGCTTGCAGAGGGGGATAATAAAGCCGGAGTATGCCTGTGCACCGCGATGAGCGGGAGACAGGTGTTTCTTTTCGGACATCCTGAGTATGACCGCAGAACCCTTGACATGGAGTACAGACGGGACAGGGAGAAAGGGCTTGATACGGCTCTTCCCGTCAATTATTATCCGAATGACGATCCTGCGCAGAAACCTATGCTGCTATGGAGAAGTCACGCAAATATAATATATACAAACTGGCTGAATTACTATGTATATCAGAATACACCGTATAATATAGGGGATATTTCAAGCGGAAACATAGCGTATTTAGTGAATAAAGGAGCATGACATGGGAGGCTTTTTCGCGGCTGCATTAAAAAATGACTGCGTCTTTGACCTGTATTTCGGTACGGATTATCATTCGCATCTGGGAACCAGACGGGCGGGAATGGCGGTTTTTGATTCAAAGGACGGATTCAACCGCGCAATACATAATATAGAAAATTCTCCGTTCAGGACTAAGTTTGAATCGGACTTTCACGAGATGAAAGGAAATATCGGCATAGGGTGCATATCGGATTATGAGCCTCAGCCTTTGATCGTGAGATCACACCATGGAACATACGCGATCACTACGGTGGGAAAAATAAATAACATCACGGAGCTTTCCGAAGAGGTAATAAAGGATT
Source organism: Lachnospiraceae bacterium (assembly GCA_017483425.1). GTDB lineage: Bacteria > Bacillota > Clostridia > Lachnospirales > Lachnospiraceae > NK4A144. Next base: position 8,816 of record JAFUWM010000001.1, read on the forward strand.
CCGGAACGCATTTTTTAGAGATGAGCGGAGGTTCGATAAATGCCACCGAGCTTGTGGCTGCTCTTATCAATCAAAAGGATAATATCATAGACGGGATCAAATATGCGCAGGATACGATAGACGGCTCCATGACAATGATGCTTCTCACCCCCCTGGGGGTATACTGCGCAAGGGATAAGCTGGGGCGTACCCCTGTGACTATAGGGGTAAAGGATGACGGATTCTGCGCTTCTTTTGAGAAGTTTGCGTATCTTAATCTGGGATACAGGGATTATAAAGAGCTTGGCCCCGGGGAGATCGTGATCATCACACCGGAGGAGGTAAAGACCCTTGCCCGGCCCGGAGATAAGATGAAGATATGCAC
>JAFUWM010000002.1 GCA_017483425.1 Lachnospiraceae bacterium
CATACTTCATAAAGCCTTCCCGGTCAGAAGAGACCCTGCAGGATCGCATTATGACATAAAGCTCATCCCGCATACGTCCGGTATCCGTTTCCTGCTCAAAAGCCTGCGATACATGATCCCCCGCCTCAGCAAAGTTACTGTCATCCCCCGATACCGCAAGCTCCCTCATATACATATCGAGAAGCCTCGGCTCCAGCGTCCCTTGATTTTTAATGATACGCTTAAATATGGCAAAATCCCTGCCGGAGTGAAGTGACGATGGCTTATGGATTATCTCTATATCCGAATCAAAAATGACAGCCGAAAGCCTGACCTGCTCATGCACCTCTCCCTCCCATATAAAAGAACGCTGTCTCTTATAGAGCTTGGGACGGAGCTCCTTATCAAAATTATATGTCGTGTTGTATTCGAGCTGGTTTGTATACAGAAACTGCACTATCTCAACGGACGGATCAAGCGCGGCTTTCAGAGTCATGAATTTCTCCTGATTATCCCTGTCAATTATCTCATCCGCGTCTGCGGAATAAATATAATCACCTGTACACTTTGAAAAGGCAAAATTCCTCGCAGCGGCAAAATCATCGATCCATTCAAAGTCATATATTTTTGATGTGTATTTTTCGGCAATCTTTTTTGTTCCGTCTGTAGAACCTGTATCGACTATAACTGTCTCGTCCGCTATAGCCTTCAGGGAATCAAGGCATCTCGCAAGCAGCTCTTCTTCATTTTTTACTATAAGGCATACGCTTATCGTCATACTTCTATCTCTACCGGAACCACGCCTTCATCTATGAGTTCAAGCATTACAGGAACTATGTCCGGATCAAACTGCGTCCCCGCGCATTTTGTAAGCTCTTCCTTTGCAAAATCCACAGGAAGCGCTTTCCTGTATACCCTGGGACTCGTCATTGCGTCAAATGAGTCCGCTATGCAGATTATCCTCGCAATCTCCGGTATGTCCTTTCCCTCAAGATGCTTGGAGTATCCTTTTCCGTCCCATCTTTCATGATGGTACTGAGCGCCGTCAGCAATATCTGTGAGCGCCTTGAAATCTTTCAGAATAAGCCCCCCTATATCCACATGTGTCTGGATCGTGGAGTATTCGGTATTATCGAGCTGTCCGGGTTTCTGCAATATAGCGTCTGTGATTCCGATCTTGCCTATATCATGCAGCATCCCGATCCAGTATACCCTCTCCTGCTCCGCTTCGCTGTATCCCATTTTACCCGCGATAAGCCTCGCATATTCGGCAACCCTCAGAGAATGACCCTGGGTATAGGGATCCTTTGCGTCTATGATATTTGCGAAAGTCGTAAAACTCTCAAGAAGTATAGCCTGTATCTCCTCCTGACGCTCTCTCAGCCTGCTGTACCTGCGGTGATTCCATTCATCGGTTATGAAGACCGCAAGCGTTATCAGAATCGCTGCTATGAGCACCCAGAAAACCGGCATATCCGTTACGGTAAAATCTTCTTTATAATACAGTCTGTATTCACCGACTGACTGCTCGTCAAGCGAGATCATTACGAGTCCGAAGGTCTTGGTTTCTCCGGCAGCTACCTTTTCAGTCTGCTCATCCGGTCTGACTATGAGCTTATGATCCGCCTTTTCAAACGTTCCGTTCCACGAGCTGTCTATAACATAGTCAGACGTGAAGATGATCTCAGCCTGCCATTCATATATGTCACCGGAGCCGGAATCGGACAGGGAAAAATCATACTCCATACCCTTATCAAATCCAGGGGTACCGTGCTCGCTCCATTCTTTTGAACGCTCATACTGTATGTGGATATCAGAACTCTCCGTTCCCTCCTGCGTCCCCTTTACCACAAAAGTCCTGTTCCCCATATTGTGATAATAGACCAGAAGACCAAGCAGCATGGCAGTAAGGGCTGTAAAGACTATTGCGTATATCCTGCGGTTCTTATTTATATTATCAGAAAACCAGCCCTTATCCTTCATTTTCCTTTGCAACCAGATTCATCGCTCCGTATATTTCCCTGAGTCTGGGCTTCTCTATCTTGCCGGTTGCGTTTCTCGGAACGTCGGCAAAGATTATCTTTCTCGGTCTCTTATACTTGGGAAGCTTCTTACAGAACTCCTGCACCTCATCCTCTGTGCAAGTGAAGCCCTGTTTTATCTTGATTATCGCGGTAGATATCTCGCCCAGCCTCTTGTCGGCAAGTCCTATAACGGCAACGTCGTCCACCGGATCAAACCCATGCAGAAAGTCCTCAATCTGTACCGGGTAGATATTCTCGCCGCCCGATATGATGACATCCTTTTTCCTGTCAACCAGATAATAAAAACCTTCATCATCCTGCTTTGCCATGTCTCCGGTGTAGAGCCAGCCCTCATCATCCATGACCTCTGAGGTTGCTTTCTCGTCATGATAATAACAGATCATGACACCGGGGCCTTTGACCGCAAGCTCGCCCACCTCGCCTCTTTGCACTTCATTCCTCTGCTCGTCCACGATCTTGCATTCCCAGCCGTATCCCGGTACGCCTATCGCGCCGACATGGTCAATATTCTCCACTCCCAGATGAACGCAGCCGGGTCCTATCGACTCCGAGAGTCCGTAGTTTGTATCATATTGATGCTCGGGGAAGTAATCCCTCCAGTGCTTTATCAGCGATCTTGGCACAGGCTGTGCCCCTA
>JAFUWM010000052.1 GCA_017483425.1 Lachnospiraceae bacterium
GAAGTCTTGATGTAGTCGGCACCCGACTTTGTCACGATATCACACATGCGCACTGTCTCATCATCGGTCAGAAGACAGGTTTCGATTATGACCTTCAGTATCTTTCCCTCTGAAGCTGCCCTGATCTGCTTTATCTCGTCAAGCACATACTCGTCATTGCCGGCCTTAAGCTCGCCGATATTTATGACCATGTCCACCTCATCAGCTCCGTTTACTATGGCATCCTTTGTTTCATATACCTTGGATGCCGTAGTATGCGTGCCGTTCGGAAAGCCTATGACAGTACAGAGCTTTACCTCATCTCCTGCATAATCCTTTGCCCTCTTGATGAAACAGGGAGATATGCACACCGAAGCCGTGTGATACTTCTTTGCATCATCAAGTATCACCTTCACATCCTCCCATGTGCTCTCTTGCTTTAATAATGTATGATCGCATTTTGACAATATTTCTTTGATATCCATTTTATTTTCCTCCTTTTACCTTGATCCCTTATCATAGGGTATGCCTTCCGCCTTAGGCGCCTGCGAGTGCTTTGATGTGAATATCAGCACTATCATGGTAACGATATAAGGCAGCATCTGATACAGCGACGACTGATCCTTCATGCCCTCAAACTTGGGCAGGAAAGGGATCGATGAATTGTACGCCGCTATAACCTTGAACAGCGCGAAAAATACGGCAGAACCGAGTATCTGTACGGGCTTCCAGTTGCCAAAGATCATGACGGCAAGCGCAAGGAAGCCGTACCCGCCTACGCTTGAATTAAAGCCCGATCCGACGGCTATCGTGTATGCTATGCCCCCGATGCCTCCTAAAAATCCCGAGATCAGGACCCCGGCGTATCTCATACGGTAAACATTGATACCCACAGAATCCGCCGCCTGAGGATGCTCGCCGCAGGCTCTTAGGCGAAGTCCGAACTTTGTCTTGTACATAAGTATCCACGCCGCAAAGAACAGCACTATCGCTATCGGTGTCGTCAGATAAAAATACTTGAATATCAGCATATCCCAGAAGCCTTTTCCGGGCTCCAGACCGAAAGTCTCCTGCGTGATGCGGATCCAGCTCGGTATCTGGATCGTGGTAAGTCCCTGCCCCTGTACTGCCCATGTCACAACAACCGCGAAAGCGGGGGCGAAAGTATTAAGCGCCGTACCGCCTATGGTCTGGTCAGCTTTCAGGTTTATCGCCGCAAACGCGAGAAGCAGGGAAAAAACCATCCCTGTCACCGCCGCCACTATTATCGCCACGAGCATCGAAAGCTGCGGGTGTTCCCGTCCGAAGCCGCTTGTGTCAAAGGCCTGCAGAGTAAAGCATGCACATAGGGCACCTATCACCATTATTCCCTCCAGAGCAAGGTTTATAACTCCCGAATGCTCCGAGTACATACCGCCGAGCGCCACAAGCATCAGCGGCACCGCAAAGACGATAGTGAGTGAGATTATATTCGCAAGTATGTTCATTCCTGCACCTCCTTTTCACTCTTTCCCTTAAGGAGCTTCGTGATGAATCCTTTCATGAGAAGCGCAAATGCTGCCAGATAGATGATGACGGCTATGATGATATCGGTCGACTCGGATGAGAAATTAGGCTGCATCGCCGAGCCGCCGACCTGTATATAGCTTATAAAAAGCGATGAGAATATGGTTCCTATGGGGTTGGAGTTCGCGAGCAGGGCAACGGGGATACCGTTAAAGCCCATGGCAAGTGTCTTCTTTTCAAGTACATACTGTATCGTGCCCGCGAGATAATAAAGGCCGCCTCCGAGTCCGGACAGCGCGCCGGCTATTATCATTGATGATACGATATTGCGGTTGGCGTTTATTCCCGCATATCTGGCGGATTCCTTATTATATCCGCAGGCCTTGAGCTCGTATCCGAAGGTTGTCTTTTCCAGTATGAACCAGCAGATTATCGCAACTATTATCGCGATAAATACGCTTATATTGATCCAGCTCGAATTACCGAAAAGCCTGTCAAGACCTCCCTTGGGTATAACGGCCCCGGGATTTGCCTGGGAAAGCGCCGCCGTCCTGTCGGAATTGCTCGCGCCCCATGCCGAAGCAAGCATTATCGGCATATTCGCAAGCATCAGATTCACGAGATACATTCCGATCCAGTTAAACATGATCGACGTGATGACCTCATTCACGTTAAAGAGAGCCTTGAAAAGACCGGGGAATATACCCCAGACGGCTCCGCCTATGAATGACATGATAAGACACACCCACCACGGAAGCTGGAAAGCTATCGCTCCGAGGAGAGCGCAGAAAGCTCCTATCGTATACTGCCCGGTAGCTCCGATATTGAACATGCCTGTCTTGAACGCAAACCCCACGGACAGACCGCACAGCATCAGCGGGGCGGACTGGTAAAGCACCTTGCCGAACTGGTCAAGGGAAGAAAAGCCCGTCGTAAGCATTGCGTTTATTCCTATTCCCGCCTTTGAAGGATTGAGTATGAACAGAAGGATCGCGCCAAACAGAAGTCCCACCGCTATCGAGATGATCGAAGCAAGGATGGTGATGAACATCTGGTTTTCCGCAAGAGGTTTCTTTTGCTTCATGATGCCGCCTCCTTCCTGTCCCGTCTCTTTGCTCCGGCCATGTAGAGTCCGAGCTCTTCCATCGCAACGGAATCAAAGTCTCCGACGATCTCACCTTCATAAATAACGAGTATCCGGTCTGAAAGCGACCTTACCTCATCAAGCTCCAGTGAAATAAGCAGCACCGCACGGCCTTTATCCCTCTCAGCGACGAGCTGATTGTGTATATATTCGATAGCGCCGACATCAAGCCCCCTCGTCGGCTGCACCGCGACAAGAAGCTGCGGATCCTTGTCTATTTCACGGGCGATTATGGCTTTCTGCTGGTTTCCTCCAGACATAGACCTTGCGATGGTCACCGGCCCCTGCCCCGACCGCACGTCAAACCGCTCGATAAGTCCCTCCGCATACTTTCTGACCTCACCGCTCTTTATCACGCCATGATTCTGAAACTGAGGCTCCCAGTACCGCTGCAGCACCATATTCTGCTCCAGCGTATAGTCAAGCACAAGTCCGTGTTTATGCCTGTCCTCGGGTATATGGCTCATACCCGCTTTGCTTCTATCCCTTATGGAAGCATGGGTTATATCCTTGCCGCAGAGCTCTATCGTGCCGCCCTTCAGGGGTTCAAGCCCCGTAAGTCCGTAGACGAGCTCCGTCTGTCCATTGCCCTCGATCCCGGCAATACAGACTATCTCGCCCGCATGCACGTCAAAGCTTATGCCTTTTACCGCGTTATTATTATGCGACTTGCTCGCCACTACCATGTCCTTCACGGAAAGTATGATATCCCCGACGGTCTTTGACTTTTTTTCCACCTCAAACTCGACATCCCTGCCGACCATCATGCGGGACAGCTCTTCCCTTGAGGTATCGGCGATATTCACGGTTCCCATGTATTTGCCCTTGCGGAGCACCGAGCAGCGATCCGCCACGGCCATGATCTCAGAGAGCTTATGGGTAATGAAGAGTATGCTCTTGCCTTCTTTCTTGAAGCCTCTCATGATCTCCATGAGCTCGTTGATCTCCTGCGGTGTGAGCACGGCCGTCGGCTCGTCAAAGATAAGTATCTCATTGTCGCGGTAGAGCATCTTGAGAATCTCGACCCTCTGCTGCATACCTACCGAGATATCCGATACATAGGCTTCCGGATCGACTTTCAACCCGTACTTTTCGGAGAGCGCCATGACCTTCTTTCTGGCCTCGTCTTTCTGAAGGAAGCCATGCTTCGTATCCTCCACGCCGAGTATGATGTTATCCAGCACGGTAAAGCATTCCACAAGCTTGAAATGCTGATGCACCATACCTATACCCAGTCTGTTTGCGTCATTGGGATCTTTGACCTGAACCTCTTTGCCGTCCTTTTTGATAGTCCCCTGCTCGGCCTGATACAGACCGAAGAGTACACTCATCAGCGTAGACTTGCCTGCCCCGTTTTCCCCAAGCAATGCATGTATCTCGCCCCTTTTAAGCTGCAGCGTGATATCATCATTCGCCTTGATGCCCGGGAATTCCTTAGTGATATGGAGCATCTCTATCACATAATCCTCAGCCACCTTATACCTCCCCCATTTGTTATTGTAATTAAACACAATACTCTTATATTTTACTTCAAAACAGGCTTTCAGTAAATCCAAAAAAAGACCGCCGGATGAATACTCCCGACGGTCATCATTACTTTGTTCAGATAATGGTTTCTCAAGACTCGAGTCCCTTGTATGTGCAGGCTGCTATGGCTGCGCCTACGAGCGGACCCGCTATAAACACCCAAAGGCTTGCTATGGGAGCCGTATTTCCGTTTATTGCCGCAAATACCGCAGGGGCTATGCTTCTCGCGGGGTTCACGCTTGTGCCTGTGAGCCCTATGCCGAATATATGCACAAAGGTAAGAGTCAGACCTATCACGAGCCCGCCGAATGAACCGTGGCCTGCCTTTTCCGATGTAACTCCCAGGATCGTAAGCACGAAAATAAATGTAAGGACTATCTCAACAATGAGTCCGGCAACGGGACTTCCATTCACCCCCGCAAGTCCGTTCGCACCGAAGCCTCCTGTCATATCGGTTACATTTCCCGATGCGAATATGATCGCGAGCAGAGCCGATCCAACAAAGGCTCCTATGACCTGTGATACGATATACCCGATCAGATCCCTGGAATCGATCCCACCTTTCATAAACACCGCAAGCGACACTGCCGGGTTAATGTGGCATCCCGAAATATTGCCTATGCAATAAGCCTCAGCCACGATCGACAGTCCGAAAGCCAGAGCCGTGAGCAGATAACCCGCGCCGTTTGCAGCATCACATCCGACAAGCATTGCCGTACCGCATCCCATGAGCACGAGCACGCAAGTTCCGATTCCTTCAGCGATATACTTCTTCATACGTTTCACCCTCCTGAAAATCATAAATTTAGGATATTATCGCACATAGTGAGGTTAAAATACAATTTTCGATAATAATCAATATATCTGGTGATGGTGACTGCTTGACTTCCGATACAATATGGGATGTTAAGGTTACTAAGTCCACCCCAAATAGTAAAAACACGTTGCAGATACTTATGTATTATATTATGGGGAAACACTTGAAGCACTTTCCGAACAACCCGTTATCATGGAGCATAGTGCAATAAATATAGCAACGCACATAGCTATTTTAGTTCTTTTGATCATGATCACAACCCTCCTGTTAATATTTATTTTAATGTGACTGTCGGAGCTTTCCGGATATATCCTTAAAGCTGCAAAAATGACTCATGAGCATTTCTTTCTGTAAAGTCAGTTCCTTTTCAGCGTCAAAACCCTTCTCCGGATGATATATGAGTCCGACGGCATAACGTGTCACCACTGCAAGCATCAGATGCAATGATGTTGAAAACATTTCTTCCTCCGGAATGTCCGTGCGGACTGTATTGTCCTGTTTAGCCTTTTCGTATAGAATATGAAATTCATGAACTAGATTCTCTATCATTCTCTGATAAGGTAAAAGAAATCTGGTATCTACATTCTCCGATTGTATATATACATTGAATAGCTGGTTAAAACGAAGCATATCTTTATTCCTTCTATATATCTCCAGAAAAGAATCCAGATAGAATAACAGCATTTCTCTTGCGGTCATCTCGTCATAGTTCTCATTCCCCCTGCGCTCCCGATACTCCTCTATAACCTTCGTCCACTTCCACGTGGAAACCGCGATCACAAGCTGTGGCTTAGAATCATAATACCGAAGCAGTGTCCTTTTTCCGCAGCCTGCCTCTTGCGCAATTTCTTCCAGCGTTACTGATGTAATACTATTTTCCGTAAAAAGACGGTACGCGGCATCAAGCATCTTTTCGCGCCGGTCTGCCATATTTGCATGGTCTAATTCAGGATCTCTCATAATCTTACAATTCCTATCATTTTGACACTTTCGGTGTCATTTTTAACTGTACATCTATTGCGGGGCAATGTCAATATTTGGATTCCGCAAGAAACGAATTAAACATCACCGGATTTTCCTCCGGATCCATGTCGAACGTCAGTGTCTATCTTGACAAGAAGTATAAATAGTTCATAAAAGTATAAAGACTATAAAGAGTATAAAGAGGCATGTATTATTTCCGATGATCATGCACGGCTCGTATTGATCTGTGCTGAGATCATTGTGACAGGATTTCCCGGGTACTATCAATTGTTTCTCTGCGCCTTTGAATTGAATTTGATCAAGGGATGAAGTATAATTACCCTACAATATGATAAAATATTTGGATATAGATGCGTATGGATAGGTGTAAGTCAGAATACAACAGAATGAACAAGGAGTTATTAAAGCTTCAGGAGAAGATTAGAAACTGCCCTAAAGGAAGCATTAGGAAAAGGACGTTTAAGGGCAGGGAATACTGTTATCTTCAGTATAGGGACGGCAAGCATATTCGCAGCCTTTATGTTAAGCGTAGTGAAGTTGAGAGCCTTAAGATAGAGATTGAGACAAGACGGAAGTTGGAGGAAAGTGCGCGCAAGTTACAGTCAAGACTTAACAGTTATGCAAAACTGATCGGCATTCACAGAACATACAGACCTGTTAAAAACGTAGATTATGAACAGTATACATTGTTCATGTCAACCGTATCACACGATTACAAGAAGATGGATCCGGATGATTTTCTCCGGAAGTATGATGTGTCTAAGTATCGTGGGCTTAACAAAAGGTATCTTGCAGGTTATTTGGATTATATCAATGGCATCGACAGGCAAAATGTGCGAAAGACCAACGACCTTATACTCGATCCGTATACATATTTAATGTATTATAAATATGGAAACAAGGAAGTTTTGGAGGAGGAATTGAAAAGTGCAATCCCGGTTTTTTTAAGCCGTGGTTTATTGATAACGAATGTTCAGGAGGCTGTGAATGGGGCATTCGATAAGTGAGAAATACCTTTCGGGAGAAAACATCAATGAATATTTTGAAGCACTGGCAACAAAGATACAGGAATCTGGAATCGGACAGCATAAGATACTGGTAGTTGGCGGAGCTGCGATGGCATTGAAGTATCAAGATGGAAGATCAACGGTTGATATTGACATATGCTTTCGAGAACAAAACAATCTATATGCTTGCTGTAAACTTGTGGCTGAAGAATACGAATTGCCGGATGACTGGATTAATGCAGATGTTATGCATTCAGATTCGTTTTCTTATGTACTGTTTGACAAGGCGGAGTTATATAAAACATATGGTGATGTGCTAGAGGTATTTGTATCTGAGGATCTCGATTTGTATTGCATGAAGCTCGTTTCTTTCAGACCTAAGGATGTTCAGGATATGGAGACCCTTGCGAGCAGCTTGAAGAATATCGGAATTCGTAAAGAGGACGTTATTGAGAACTTTGTCCGTCTTTATGGAAATGAGTATCTATTGAGAAATGATGATAGAAAGATACGATTTATGGAGATGCAATTCAAACTGTGATAATGAGAATAAATATGTCGTTTAAGCAAGCGTAACCAGCAGAAAAACACAGTTTAGAAAAGATGCGCAGACTTACAATCAGAAAGGGGTATGCAGTTTGACAGCGGATTTACTTGACAGATTCAGGGAGCAGATAAGCAGGTATTTTGCGGGAAAGAAAGAGATAACGGAAAACTTCCTCTGCTGTTTCCTTGCGAGCGGTCATGTGCTTTTGGAGGACGTGCCGGGAGTCGGAAAGACCACCCTTGCCAGAACCTTTGCCGGATCGTTGGGAATGAGCTTCGGCAGGATACAGTTTACCCCGGACACCATGCCTTCTGATGTGACCGGCCTTTCGATCTATGATATGAAAGCCGGAGAGTTTTCGTATAAACCCGGCGCTATCATGAAAAATATAATACTGGCCGACGAGCTTAACCGTACCTCGCCAAAAACTCAGGCAGCGCTGCTTGAGGCTATGGCCGAGTCCCAGGTCACGATTGATGGAAATATATACCCACTTCCGCAGCCCTTCATGGTCATAGCGACCCAGAACCCCATAAGTTTCACCGGAACCTTTCCGCTGCCGGAGGCTCAGCTTGACCGGTTTATGATGCGTCTTTCCATAGGATACCCCTCTGCTGATGAGGAATTGAGGCTTGCAAAAAGCCACATGGAGGGAATACAGAATGAAAAGATCGAAGCCGTCCTTAACGCCTCGGATATGCTGAATCTGAAAGAGGCAGTTAACAAAGTGCATATAAGTGATGGGGTTCTTGCGTATGTACATCAGATAACGGAAGCCACCCGCACCGACAATGGCTTCGCGCTTGGCGCAAGTCCGCGAGCCATGCTTCAGCTTTTGCAGGCATCCCGGGCAAGGGCCTTTCTGAACGGATATGACTATGTTAAGCCTGATGATGTTAAAAAACTTGCGGCACCGGTGCTTTCACACAGGCTGGTGCTTACGACTGAAATGAAGCTGCAAAAAAAAGATGCTTCCGATCTTTTGGAAGCCATTGTCCTGAAGACCCGACTGCCTATCAAGTAAGCCGTGAATACAAAAAGGTTTTCTCTTCTTATAATTGCCTTTATCCTTTCCCTTGTCGGGATTTCTTTTTACGGCGGGGCGATAACCTATGTCTTTTTCTGGACGGTCGTACTGATACCCGTGGTCTGCATTTTATATATCATATTCGTCGTCATGTCCTTAAAGATATACCAGCGTACCGACGGGCGCGATATGGTTTGCGGCAGCCCCTCAGAGTTTTATATCACTCTTCAGAATGAAACGTGGTTTTCGTTTTCTTCACTCAGGCTCTGCTTTTATTCATCCTTTTCAACGATCACTGGACTTCACGAAGGGGTATGTCTGGAGCTTCCGCCGCACTCATCCCTGCTGCAAAGAACCGGCCTTGTCTGCCGGTACCGTGGGCAGTATGACGTGGGTGTAAAAAAGATAATAGTGGAGGATTTCCTCGGACTTTTTTCCTATGAATACAGAATCCGTGAGCCGCTGAATGTGATAGTGTCCCCTGCTATGATACTTATCACGGAGCTGCGTGATTCCGAAAACGCTTTAGCTTCAAACCGTGACAGCTATACAAACCGCACGGAGCCGGACATACCGGTAAGGGAATACGCACCGGGAGATGATATAAGGATCCTCAACTGGAAGGCGAGCGCTTCGATGCAGCAACTCATGGTCAGAGAAAAAAAGAGTGAAGAGAAAAACGGCATTGCCATCATCATGGAGCCCAAACGGCATGCGGGCAGTATAGAAGAATATCTTCCGCCGGAAAATAAAATGACAGAGCTTCTGCTTGCGCTGTCACTTTATTATATGGAAAACAACATCCCGGCAGATGTATTTACCGCACCGGGACAAAAAATCAACGTGACCGATCCCGAAGCCTTTGATTCCCTGTACGGGCTGATAAGGACTTATCGTTTTGAAGAGTCTTTAAGTCTCAAAGATGTGCTTGCTGGAATATATGAAAAGAGCGCTTTTGCCAGATACAAAATGCTCATATTTATATTGCAGGAATACACGGCAGACACTTCCGGATGGATAGAAAGGATAAATACGGATCACATCCCTACGAGGATATATATTGTCGGAGATAAGGGACAGTATACGGCGGATACGGATGACAGACGGGAGATATCAATAGTACATGTCGGGACGGAGAGCCCGTTGGAGGATATCTTATGATGGTCTCTCTCTTCTATGACATCCTTTTGATGATCCCGGTCGCCCTTACGTCCTCTTCTCTTGTGTATACATTCATCATAAAAGACGCAAACCCTGCTGTATGGATAGCCGTGACTCTGATCGTTTCTTTTTATATGCTTTTGATGAAGCATTTGAAGCTGAAAGGACGGGGAATACTTCTCGGCACAGCGGTATCTCTTGCCCTTGCCGTGCTGATCGTCCTCCCGTCAGGAGAGAGAATCGGATACCTGACGGATCATATATGGTTTCTATGGGAGCTTGCAGTCGCTTTTTTTTGCTTCATCCTCGGGACATTTGCAAGATATTACCGTAAGCTCCGGATCATGCTCATAGCCGCCGGGCTTATCTCACTCCCGGTCATGCTTGTACTCGGGAAAAGCCTGCCCAAACTCACCGTCTGCCTGCTGTTTTTCTATGCATTGCTTACCATTGCAGACGAGTTTCAAAGGCACACCTTTAAGAAAGGAGATCCCCAGCCTGAAAAGCATCTTGTATTTGTCTCGCCATTTATTTTACTGATCTTTGTGGCCACAGCTTTGCTCAAGGCTCCAGACAGTCCGTATGACTGGGGCTTTATACGCGCGGTATCCCAAAAGCTGAAAAGCGGATATGCCATGCTTCAGGAAAGCCTTTTATCCGCAAATGGGTGGGATTCCGATTCTCCGGTCATAGGCTTTTCGGACAGGGGAGGATTCGGAGGGGATCTAACTCAAAATGACTACCCCGTGATGGACATTTATTCATCTGCAGAGAGTGATCCGATGCTTTACCTTGCAGGGCGAACCTTTGATAGCTTTAACGGGAAATCATGGGAGAAAACAGATACGGATACGATAAATGAAAAGGGATATGACACCTTGGAAACAGTATGCGCCGCGTTAGATAACGCAGGAGATGAATATCTTACTGATCTTCTGAAACCGGCTTCATTCAGGATTAAATACTCCGACATCAGAACGACATATGTTTTCTCCCCTGCAAAGCTTGCAGCTTCCCTGGGGGATTCCCTTGTCATGGACGGCGGGGATATGCGCTTTTCCGGTAAAAAGCAGGCAAAGGAACCTTATAGGATATATTACTATCGCATGAACAGAGGAAATCCGGCATTTGAAAAAATGCTTGCCACAGGGCACGAGGTAACACCCAGCAGTTTTGAGAATGCCATGAAAAAAAGCGGTATACAGGGACTTGATCATGACGGATATCTTTCATATCGGGATATGCTATATGAGACTTATTTGGAGGATCCGGAACTTTCAGTCGGGCTAAAAAGCTATATAGACGGGATACTTACCGGCGCGGATACGGACTATGAAAAGCTGCTTCGCATAGAAGAGTTGCTGAAAGGCTTTTCTTACTCTGACAGCCCCGGAAAGCTGCCGGAAAGCGTCACGGATGAAAGCAGCTTCCTTGACTATTTCATACTGGAAAAAAGGGAGGGATACTGCAGCTATTTTGCCACCTCCTTTGTCCTGCTTGCAAGAGCATACGGAATCCCGGCACGCTATGTACAGGGCTTCAGAGTCCCGGCAGGAAACCGCTCTCATACAGAGGTTCTTTCTTCCTCTGCCCATGCATGGCCGGAAGCATACATTAACGGGATTGGCTGGTTTGCCTTTGAGCCCACGCCGGGTCTTCAAAGCACGGTATCATGGGAGACTGTACAGGAGACTGTAGATGAGGAGCACGGATCAGAAGCCACGGAAGATACGAATCTGAATGTTGACCCTACTGAAGCTATAACGGATGAATCAAAAGATAAGGCTGCTGTATCAATCCACTGGTATCACATAGTCATACCGCTTCTTTCAGGCTTCAC
>JAFUWM010000053.1 GCA_017483425.1 Lachnospiraceae bacterium
CATCAAGGATCAGTAAGGAATCCTTAGTAGCGTTTCTCAGTATATTTGCAACCTCCGTCATCTCTACCATAAAGGTGGACTGTCCCGAAGCGAGATCATCCGAGGCTCCGACCCTTGTGAATATCCTGTCTATGATACAGATATTCGCGCTCTCGCAGGGGACAAAGGAACCCATATGAGCCATCAGCGCGATAAGAGCGGTGAGCCTCATATATGTGGATTTTCCTGCCATATTCGGCCCGGTGATAATGGATATCCTGTCCTGCGCCTGGTCAAGATAGACATCATTTGCGATGAAGCTCCCGTCCTTTATCATGCGCTCCACCACGGGATGCCTTCCCTTTTTGATATCTATGACGCCTTTTTTATTTATCTTCGGTCTCACAAAGCCGTTATGCTCTGCCACATATGAGAGCGAGCACAACACATCGATATAGGCTACAGCCCTTGCGGTATCCTGAAGCCTGCCAATATTCGCCGCCAGAGTATTCCTGACTTCTATAAAAAGCTCTCTCTCCAATGCTATGAGCCTGTCCTCGGAATTAAGGATCTTATCCTCCATATCCTTAAGCTCCACGGTAGTATATCTCTCTCCTCCACTTAAGGTCTGCTTCCTGATGAAATCATCCGGCACCAGAGAAAGATATGAATTTGTGACTTCAAAATAATAACCGAAAACCTTGTTGAATTTTATCCGGAGATTTTTTATCCCCGTACTTTCACGGGTTTTGGATTCTAAAGACATGAGCCACTCCTTGCCCTCGGTCTTGGCCTTGCGGTAGTTATCGGCATCCTCCGAGTATCCCTCGCGTATGATCCCTCCCTCATGGATCGTGACCGGAGGCTCATCGCATATCGCGTCTGATATGAGCTTATACATATCATCCAGCGTATCGATGCTGTCAGCCAGTCTTTTCACAAGCTTCGAATCAAAGCCTGACATTATACTTTTTATGGGATCAAGCATTGAAAGTGATGATCTTAAGGCAACTATATCCCTTGGGTTTGCCGTGCCAAAAGACACCTTTCCCATAAGGCGTTCTATATCATATACGGTATTCAGATATTCCCTTATCTCATCCCTGTCGGCTATCCTGTCGGAAAGCTCGGCTACAGCGTCAAGCCTCTCCTCGATAAGCTCCTTGTCGATCAGCGGCTGTTCCATGAATTGCCTTAACCGTCTCGCTCCCATTGCCGTCCTTGTCTTATCAAGTATCCAGATGAGCGACCCTCTTTTTTCCTTTTCCCTGAGTGTTGCCGTAAGCTCCAGATTCCTCCTTGTGGAGCTGTCGATCAGCATACAGCCTTTTTCCTGCAGGATATTTATATGGACTATATTGGCCAGTTCATTTTTTTGTGTTTCAAGGAGATATGTCAGAAGGGCTCCGGAGGCGACTACCCCCTGGGGCATATCATGAAGACCAAGTCCGTCGATATGCGAAACCTTTAAATGATCACATATGACTGATATAGCCCCCTCTTCGTCAAAGTATCTTCCCGGCAGTGAATTTACCTGTATATGCTGTGCCTGACGGAGCTCCTCCGTGTCCACCCCTGACATGAAAAAAGCCTCATTACAGATTATCTCCTTGGGCGCAAACCTCATTATCTCATCCCTCAGGCTCTTGCTGTCCTTTACCTCCGCGACGGAGAATTCTCCTGTAGTAACATCCGCGATAGCAACCCCAAAGGGATATGAGGAATAAAATATACTCATGATATAAGAATTAGCCGAGCTGTCCATCTCGGCTATGCTGGTATTTGTTCCTGGAGTCACTATCCTTATGACCCCTCTTTTGACTATCCCTTTTGCTTCGTCCGGATCCTCAAGCTGCTCACAGATAGCCACCTTATAACCCTTCTCCACAAGCCTTGTCATATATGACTCATACGCGTGGAAAGGTATGCCGCACATAGGCGCCCTCTCCTCAAGCCCGCATGCCCTGCCTGTAAGGGTTATCTCAAGAACCCTTGATACCTCCACCGCATCATCAAAAAACATCTCATAAAAATCGCCCAGACGATAAAAAAGGATGCAGTCGGGATATTCCTCCTTCACGGAGAGATAATGCTGCATCATAGGGCTGACTTTACTTTTATCTATTTCCGCATAAGTCATAACTTCTATATGATACCATATTTATTGGTTTAATGTTATAGGAAACGAATAAAATGCTTGCATTTTGATTCGTTTACTACAATATTAATAAAAAGACCCCGCACAGATGAGTGATCACCTGATGCGGGGCTCTGTTTATTTCTTTTATTTGCTTATTTACTCAAGCTGGAAACGGCTTACTATTGCTTTCATGCCCTCGGAGCACTTCTCCGTCTCATCAACTATCTGCTCGGTATCTGATGAAAGGGCAACTATGTCCGTTGTCTTATTGGCTACATCGGTAACTCCCTTAGCCGACTCTCCTATCGTGCTGTTGATTCCTGAGATCGAATCCGATACATCTCCTATGGAATCAGAAAGCGCCGCAACTGCCTCGTGTATGGAGGTCATGTTCTGCTCGAAATCACTTGCGTCAGACGCATAGCCCTCTGCCATCGCATCAAACTTCTCATAGTCAGCCATCGCGTTATTGTCAATGAAGTCAAGCGTCCTTGTAAGGCACTGGCTCATGTTGTCAACCGATGTATGCACCTCGGCAACTATGTCATTTATTCCGCTTACTGTATCTGATGACTGTGTGGCAAGATGTCCGATCTCCTCAGCGACAACCGCAAAGCCTCTTCCTGCCTCGCCTGCCCTTGCAGCCTCTATCGAAGCATTGAGCGCCAGCAGGTTGGTCTGTCCTGCTATGCTCCTTATCGTTGCCGTAAGCTCATTGATCTTATCCACAGCCTTGCTCTGCTCTATAGCCTCGTCTGACTGTCTCTTCACATCCGAGAATATATTCTTTGCGTTTGAGATGGAATCCTGTACATCCCTGCGGATGCCCTCGGCCTTATTCTTGATCTCGACCGCATGCGTAGCGCCCTGCTCCGAGAGCTCGTTTATCTGATCCGCGTTCTGAACCATTGTTGCGACATTCAGATTTATAGCATCTGTAGCGTCGGCTGCCTCCTGCATGCCTGCCGCAAGCTCCTGTGATGTAGCGGAGTTGTCTGCCGAATTATCATTGAGCTTTACCGTGGTATCCTTAAGCTGGTCTATGATATCAGACAGATGCTCCTCAGAGCCTCCGATCTCGCCTACAACAGTCCTCAGTACCTTACGGAGCGATCCTATATCACGTCCGATTATACCGATCTCATCACGCCTGTAGATGACCTTCTGAGCCTTATCATTGTGTCTCAGATCAAGCCTTGCGGAATCCTCAAGTATTTCCGTGATAACTCCTATAGGCTTCAGCAGATGTCTCGCGATAAGCGCCATCAGAACCGCAAGGATCACAAAAGCGATGGCGATTATGATTATAGCCTTTGTGGTAGTCTGATTTATGGGAGCAAATATATCGTCCTCATCAACAGTGATGATAAGCATTGTCCTTGTGGACTGCACATAGTATGCCGCGTATTTTTTTGCACCCTTGTATGTATACTCTACGACATCCGGCTCGGGCACCTCTCCGGTTGCCATTCTGGCAAGCAGACTCTTTACGGCGTCATTTTCCACAGGCTGTCCGATCTTTTCTTTGGTTGGGTGGTACAGCATAGTTCCTGAACCGTCTACCGCATAAGCATAGCTCGAATCAGCATGCTCAAGCTTGATATCTCCGATAAGCTCCTCCAGTATGCCGGGCGATGCCTTGATCTGAACCGCCTTTGCATCCATCAGGTTGCCGCCTATACGTGCCATGGTAAGGAGATCGTTCTCGATAGTCTCCTTGTAGTTCTCCCTGAACTCCACGACATTTACGACCTCGGCCACTATAGCTATACAGAGCATGGCTATGACCACACCCAATACAACCATGCTGGCAAGGGATTTCATCCCTCTCAGTTTCTGCTGTCCGTCTGCTGCTCCTTTTTTCTTCACTGCCATTTTAGAAATACCCCTCTTACAAAAACACTTCCAATACGATGCTTATGCGTACACCCATAAGACAGCCCACTGGCTACCAAAACATTGGTAAAGTCCGCTTCCCCGGGATGCTGATGCGCATAGCGCATTAAAGCACATCCATTTTACCATTATAGTAGAATCCCATGCATTCATCAAGTTTCACTTGCACGATATCTCCGATCGAAGCTTCTCCCTTTGGAAAATGCACTACCGTGTTTTGTGATATGCGCCCTGTAAACCTTGAAAGATCCTTTTCATCCTCCCCCTCAATAAGTACCTCCATCACCCTGCCCTGAAATCTCCTGGTCTGCTCCTTTGATATCTTTTGCACCGTGCTTAATACCCTGTCAAAATTCTTCTGCACAAAAGCCTTGTCAAGCTGCTCCATGTCTGCAGCCGGAGTTCCCGTCCGCGGGGAATACTCAAACGTAAACGCTCCGTCAAACCTTACTCTTTCTATGACATCTATCGTATCATCCACGTCACCTTCAGTCTCTCCCGGAAAGCCTACTATGATGTCCGTTGTAATGGACACATCGGGGATCGCATCCCTTATCCGCTCCGCAAGGCCGATATACTGCTCCTTTGTATAATGTCTGTTCATTTCCTTAAGTATCCTGTCAGACCCGGACTGAAGCGGCAGATGTATATGCCTTGCTATGTTTTTATTCTCAGCTATCACATCTATAAGCTCCTGTGAGAGATCCTTGGGGTGGGATGTCATAAACCTGACACGCCTTATACCCGGAACTTTCGCAACCTCACTCAGCAGCTCCGCAAATGTGACCCCGTCATCGAGCCCCTTGCCGTAGGAATTCACGTTTTGTCCCAAAAGCATGACTTCTACGACTCCCTCTGACGCGATACGTTCGACTTCTCTTATTATCTCAATGGGATCGCGGCTCCTCTCCCTGCCTCTTACGTACGGCACTATGCAGTAGGTGCAGAAATTATCACAGCCGTACATGATGTTTATGCCGGATTTAAATGAATACTTTCTCGTTACCGGAAGATCCTCGACGATCTCATCCGTATCCTGCCATATATCCGTGATCTGCGATCCTGACTCAAGCCTTGTGAATAAGAGCTCGGCGAATTTAAAAATATTATGGGTTCCGAAAAGGATATCCACGTAAGGATAGCTCTTCTGGATCTTTTGGACCACATGCTCTTCCTGCATCATACAGCCGCATATGGCAATGAGCATTTCCTTGTTTTTTTCTTTATAGGACTTGCA
>JAFUWM010000054.1 GCA_017483425.1 Lachnospiraceae bacterium
AGATCGCTTTTCGCTTTTTCCTTTCCATATTCCTCGGCTTCGGATTCAAAGGTTTCAAGATCGCTCCCTGTCTGGGTTAGATAGTCATCCATCGTCATCCCATACTGGGTAACAAAAGATTCCGTGCTTGATTTAAACTCCGTGGCATTTTGGGAAACAAGCCATTCGGGAAGACTGCTCTCGTCGCACTTCGCATTATCCACAGCGAGCTTCATAAGATCCGCTTCCTGATTTGCTTTCGCGGAAGACTCATTCTGTTCGGTAAGCTCGGCTCTTACATTCTCCCTGTATTCATCCACTGTACCGGCTCCGTTGTCCAGACTCTGTACGAATTCATCAGTAAGCTCTGGAAGAGAGTCCTCCGAGATAGAATTCACGGTAACGGTAAATACCGTTTCCGCCCCGGCAAGATCCGCGTTGCCGTAATCCTCGGGAAATGTAAGCTCGAGATCCTTGGTCTCTCCGATCTCCATGCCTACCACGCCTTCCTCAAATCCGGGAATGAAGCTCCCAGAGCCCAGCTCCAGGTCATAGTTTCCTGTTCCGCCTTCAAAAGCAACCCCATCTTTTGTCCCTACATAGTCAATATTGACCGTATCGCCAAGCTTTGCCGCTCTGCCCGTAACCTCTTTCATTTCACCGTGGCTTGAGAGTGTATCCTGTATATAGCTGTCTATATCACCGTCACTGACCGTGGTATCTTCTGCTTCTACGGTCAGTCCTTTGTACTCTCCCAAGGTAACGTATTTAGCGGGATCAACGGTATCTAAAGACCCGGCCTCTTCACCTGACCCGCTGCCGCAGCCCGCAAGCAAAACCGCAGCCAACACCCCCGCCAATAGGCAGGAGAGAGTTTTTTGCCTGTATTTTTTCATAATAGTTATTCTGTCTCCTAAATCTTGTATTAAGCAACGCATTATTTTACCACATATATTACAATGTGGTCAACATAACTTCTCCCGTCCATGCCAAGGCAGGTATGTTGTCTGTTCGCTCAGAGCCAACGCTCAGCCGAACTAACTCGCTCGACGCACTAAGGTTCAGCTAAAATGCTCGATAAATCTCGCATTTCTTAACGCTGGACCTAAGTGCTTACGGCGAGTGGATTTCGTCTTCGCTAAAAGCGGCTCCCAATTCGCTCACATACAACATACCTGCCCTGGCATTACACAGATTGTCGTTTGACCTGTATTCAAGGAATTTATATCTTCTTTGCTGTTTGGGTAAGGAAGAAATCCTCAAGCTTGTCCCTGAGTCCCTTTTTATCTATCGTCTTCAGCAGATAATCCGCCGGCTTCAGTGACAGGACTCTCATAATGCTCTCTTTGTCATTTTTTCCGGTAAGGAACATCACGGGGATTTCTGAGGTTTGCGCCTCTGATTTTATCATCTCGAGTACCTGCGGCCCTGATGTGATCGGCATTTCATAGTCAAGCAGGATAAGATCCGCATGGTTTTTTGCAAGCCAGGTTATAGCCTGCATTCCCGAATTCGCCATGGAAACACGGTAGGTATCCTTGAGCCAGTCAAATATCATACTCATATAGGAAACATCATCATCCACTATAAGAATGCTCTTGCGCTTTTCATGCGCGGACGCATCTGACAGATAGTTTTCTACTTCGTCTAAGAATCTCTCCATTTCAAGCGGCCTCTCAAAGAAGCCTCTTATGCAGCTCGCAGGCATGAACTGTCCGACTGTGTCATATTCAGACTTTGCACCGATCACGATTATCTGCTCGTCATGAGCCAGACAGTAATCCTTAAGATAAACAAGGGCTTCCGCAGCGTCATCCGTAGATTCATCAGTATATAGTATGATCAGATCCGTTCCGAGGCATTTTACTTCCAGATCCTTGATCTTAGGTACAGCAAATGATGAATTGACATCTATGCCCTTAAGCTTCATTTCAAGGCCTCTGACCGAAAATGTCTCCGCTGCGCTTATGATCAGTGCGTTTCTTCCCATTAAATCTTCCTTTCCAAAAAACTATACAATATCCTTTAATATAAACTTTATCCCGTCCCAGTCAAGCTGGGAGAGTCTCGTCCGAAGCCTGTCAAACCTTTCCTTGTCCTCTGCCGGAAGCTTATATTGCTTCATATCATCAAGCACCATCTTCGTAGTTTCGTAATCCATGATCTCCGCAAATTCCGCCATTGACTGATATGCGTCCCTTATCATAGCCTCCGGTGCCTCAGGCAGATCTTCCGTCTGCTCAGAGACCGGTGAAAGGGCATCCGTATACGATCTGAAAAGCGCCAGCAGAGCAGGGGTATCCTCCGCTATCACATTTAGATTCCTTGCGTCCCCCGCTGCCTCCAGAAGCCTTGCCCGCTCGGAAAGTTCCGCCGCGCCTATGATCCGCGCCGAGGATTTCAGGGCATGGACTTTTATCGTATAGTTCTCCCAGTCTTTATCATCAAAGTATCTTTCTATCTCATCCGCCTTTTCCGCAACGGTTGACTGGAAGCCGGTAAGTATTGAAATGTAGCTCTCAATCGAGCCGCAGTTTTTTACACCCTCATCCGCATTGACGGCATCACTGTTTATGAGCCAGTCCGGAAGCTTCTCCTCGTCTGCCTCCTCGGGCTGCTCACCGGCCTCATCCTGCAGCAACTGTATGGCCGCTTCGCTTTCCATCTCATCCGGGATCTTTCCGGTACGGGAAGTTCTGTTTAGCAGATCCTCCACATATTTTGCCACTGTGCTTTCCTGATACCCCTTCTCATTCATCAGATAGTCATTATCCGAATCTATGAGCTGCAGCATCTTATCCGCTACCCCCGGATCAAATTGGCTCCCGCTGCATCTTAATATTTCAGCCCGCACATCCTCCTGCGCCCTTATCTTTGAATAAGAACGGTTCGAGGTCATGGCGTCATAGCTGTCCGCAACACAGATTATCCTCGCGATAAACGGTATGTCTTCTCCTGCCTTGCCGTCAGGATATCCTCTTCCGTCAAATCTTTCATGATGCCATCTTGCGCCTACAGCAAGCTCTGGAAGCTCCGTTATGGTCTTTAAGATATCATAGCCTTTAGACGGATGCTGCTTGATCTGAGCGAACTCCTCATCCGTAAGCCTTGCCGGTTTATTGATGATCTCTCCCGGCACTCCGATCTTTCCCACATCATGCAAAAGGCCTATGTCATGTATATCAACCTGCTCCTCATCGCTCATGCCAAGCTTCGCAGCAAGCATGGTGGCATACCCCGCAACCCTTTCGGAATGTCCGTTTGTATAGTGATCCTTTGCGTCGACCGCCTTGGAAAGAGCCAGCATTATCTCCTGCGTGAGATGCTCTATCCTGAGAGTCTTTATCTCCACCTCTTTTGAGAGGTTTCTTTGCAGTCTGGACAGATTTATGGTCTGCTTCACTCGCTGCAGGAGTACCTCCGGTGTAAAAGGCTTTCGCACAAAATCCCTCGCTCCTGCTTTAAGACCTTTTACTTCTGATTCCTTGTCATCCGCTCCGGTAAGGAAGATCACAGGAATATCCTTCGTCCGCTTATCCTCATTTATCTTTTCTATGATGGTAAATCCGTCTTCATCCGGCATCATTATATCCAGAAGTATGAGGTCGGCACCGTTTTCCCTAAGCGCCGCAAGACCCCTCTCTCCTGTGTCATACGCCTCAAAGCGGTATGCTTTTTTCAGGATGCCCCTTGCCTGATCATGTACGACAGACTCGTCATCTATCATCACTATCAGCGGCTTCTCTTCTATGAGATCCTGTATGCCTTTTACGGATCTTGTCTCTTCCGTGCCTTTTACTATCTGTACCTTGTAGTCAGGCAGGTAGCGTATCAGCATATCCTCAAGCTTTTCCGAATCTATGGGCTTAGCGAGATAATCCGCAAATCCGATCGTAAGATACTCTTCCCTCGCGCCGGAAACGGCATTTGCCGTAAGCGATATCACGGGCGCGTCAGGACACTTGTGATCCGGAAGCTCCTTCATCCTTTTGAAGCATTCGATACCATCCATAACGGGCATGCGGTGATCCAGAAAGATCATATCGTATTCATTCTGCTCCACAAGATCGAGAGCCTCCTGTCCGCTGTCGGCAGTATCTATGGATATCTTTGTTTTTTTCAGAAGGTTTTTCATAACCTCGAGATTCATCTTTGTATCATCAACGATGAGGATCCGCGCCGCCTCCGCGGTAAACCTCTCGTGATACTTTTTGTGAGCCGAGGACGCTTTCTGCCAGCGGTCGTTTATATCTCCGATCGGCTCTCCTCTTGATATCCCCTGTACTATCTCAAACGAGAAGACCGAGCCCTCGCCGTAGGTGCTTTCTACATTAAGCCTGCTTCCCATCAGTCCCAGAAGCTGGGAGGTGATATTGAGTCCGAGTCCTGTACCCTCCACGGTGCGGTTTCTTTCGACCTCAACCCTTTCAAAAGCGTTAAAGAGCTTTTCCTGATCCTCTTCTTTTATTCCTATGCCCGTATCCTTCACGGCAATGTAAAGAGTGACGGGATTCCTGAAGCATGCCATCCCATGCAGATCGGAGTAGCCGTCACATTCATCGGAAGGCGTATCATCCCCGCTGCCTGCGCGCTTTATGATCAGCGTTACGCTGCCCTTCTCCGTATATTTGACTGCATTCGTAAGTATATTTGTTATGACCTGCTTGATCCGTATCTCATCACCGTAGAGGACTGAGGGAATAGACGGATCTATATCCAGCTTTACTTCCAGACCCTTGTCTTCCGCGCGCTTTTTTATCACATTGTAAAGATCGTTTATCACGGAAGCGAATTCATATTCGACCGGTATGATGTCCATCTTTCCCGCCTCGATCTTGGAGAAATCAAGCACGTCGTTCACTATGCCCAAAAGGGTGTTGCTTGCCGAGCGGATATCCTCCGCGTATTCCGTGATATTGGGCTCGTCGCTCTCTCGCAGGATCATCTCATCCATACCGATGACCGCGTTTATAGGTGTCCTTATCTCATGAGACATACTGGAAAGGAAAGCTGACTTGGCTGCATTCGCGGCCTGCGCTTCCTCCGCCATTCCCTCCAGCTGGCTTGTCATCTTTCCCATAAAGACGGACATTCTCTCTGACAGCGGGATATATTTATCGTGATGCGTACAGTCGAAATCCTTTTCCGTATGCTCATGGACGGCTCCGCTCTCCTCGCTCTCGCTCATGCCTATTGCCAGATGTGCGCTGTTAAGCACTCCGCCCAGACCGTGATAGTAATACAGCTCACTTGCCCCGTGAATAAGGGCAAAATCGGGAGCCATATCCCTGAAGCCGTCCCATTCGAGCTTCGCGTCTTCCTGAAGGAAATTGACACGGTTCCCGCACATTATAAGGAACAAGGCCTCCGGCCCGAAATCTTCCATTGTCATTGAGGACTCTTTGGTGGAATCAAGCACCTCGTCATGGGAAGCAAAGGAAAACCTGAGATGCTCTCCTTCTTTCAGAGCAATATTAAAGAATAGCTCCCCGTTATCACCGAAATCAAAGGGTATGAGACAGATATCTATCCCTGCTCTCTGCACCATGAGCGGAAACTCGCAGATATTCCTTATAAAATACTCATTGGGTGTAACACCAAGGTATTCTTTGAAAAGATCCGCCGCCCTCATCCCGTCTATCTCGGTAAGAGCGGTTTCGCCTATCTCTCCCCTGTTGCCGCCTACGGTAAAGGACATTTCACGTCCTACGGGATGCCACCCCAGCGCATAGTTCACCCGAACCCTGAGCTTTTCTCCCGAGAAGATGACAGCTGCCATCCCGTCCTTTATCATATCATCGCCTATGACAAACTCGTTGTCCCGGAATATGTCCCTGCCAAAATTAAGGATATTGAAATTACCGACCGGCATATTCTTTGGCATTCTGTACGAAGCCACCGTTCCGAACACCTTGATATCTTCGCGATCCTTAAAGGCGTTTTCCATGACCTTTGTCATTTGTATTCCCAAACCGCTGAAGATAAGCTCTACGGCTTTCACATCAGGATGACCGTTTATCCGGGTTTTTAATTCCTCCGCGGCACGATCCTCTTCTCCCGGCAAAAACGGTACCGTTACGATATCTATATCTGTTTCTTCCGTAAGGATGAGATTGAGCCTGACCCCGATACCCATGGGATGGATGTCCGCGATCGCATAAAGAGAGCAACCCGCGACCTTTATATCTCCCAGTCCGCAGAACCTTATTTTATCCAGCATAAACTTTATCTGCTTCGCAGGAAATCCTGTCTCGAAAACAGTCAGCAGCGCGTCCTTATGGGGCGTATTGATCACGGTATTTCTCAGATCATTTAATACCGTGCCTATAAGCATCGGGTTATTTATGAGATAATCTTTCTGGATCATTTAGTACTCGCCTTCCGAAAAAAATCAAGTAATAAATATTTTACCATATCTATCGACCATTATATACATCTGAT
>JAFUWM010000055.1 GCA_017483425.1 Lachnospiraceae bacterium
CATAAGCGGGTATGTCGTGAACGTGACAGAGGAGCCTGAATTTGATCCCGAAAAGACGAAGGATATCATCGGAGTAAAGGATGATAATAAGAACATTCCCGTAAGTAGATTATTGGTGCTTGCAGCATGGATGAAGCATCATTACGGGGGGACTCTCGTGCAGTCGCTAAAGGTGGTGCTTCCCAAAAAAACACAGGTAAAGCCTGTGGAGCAGAGTACAGTGAGGCTCATTGCCGACAATGAAACCGTTGAGACCTATATAAAGGAATTTGAAAAAAAGCATCAAGTGGCAAGGCTCAGGCTCATACTGGCGCTGTCCGAGGCCGGAGCCATGGATAAGAAACTCCTTACCTCAAAGCTTGCTGTAGGCTCACCCGTGATAAAGGCTCTCGAAAACAGGGGGCTTGTCGAGGTTGAAACAAAAACATCATACAGAAATCCTCTGATATCCGGTGTGTATGATAAAAAAATAAAGACGCTTTCCATGGATCAGCAGGCAGTTATAGACGGTATTCTTTCAAGATACGATGAGGGGGATGCAAGGCCGTCTTTGATACACGGAGTGACGGGCTCGGGAAAGACAGAGGTCTATATCGATATAATCGACTGTATCGTGAAAAGAGGGCATCAGGCAATCATGCTGATACCGGAAATAGCGCTTACCTATCAGACCGTCATGCGGTTCACTGCCCGGTTTGGCGACAGGGTAAGCTTCATACATTCGAAGCTCTCTGCGGGCGAGAGATACGATCAGTTTTTAAGGGCAGAAAAAGGTGAGATAGATGTGATGATAGGTCCCAGATCCGCGCTTTTCACTCCGTTTCCGGAGCTGGGGATCATAGTGATGGATGAGGAGCATGAGACATCTTATAAGTCTGAGCAGATGCCCAAATATAATACAAGGGATGTTGCGGAAAAGCTGACTTCACTGTGCAATGCGGCCTTTGTAATGGGATCGGCTACGCCCTCCGTTGAGGCCTATCATAGAGCAATAGCAGGGCAGTATAAGCTCTATGAGATGCCGGAGCGCATAACAGGCGGGGAGCTTCCGATAGTTTATACCGTAGATCTCAGACAGGAGCTCGCAAAAGGGAATAAGAGTATTTTTTCCGAAAAACTTCATGATCTCATAGAGGACCGTCTGGCTCATAAGGAACAGATCATGCTTTTCTTAAACAGAAGGGGCTATGCTTCATTTGTTTCGTGCAGGAAATGCGGCTTTGTCTATAGGTGTCCACATTGCGATGTGTCGCTGTCGCTTCACAGCGATAAAAAGCTGCATTGTCATTATTGTGGATATGTCACATCAATGAAAGATACGTGTCCAGAATGCGGTTCAAGGTACATAGGGGGCATGAGAGCGGGAACGGAACAGGTTGAAAACCTTGTGCACAGGGAGTTTCCAAACGTCAGGACTCTTCGCATGGATATGGATACAACGAGGAAGAAAGGTGATTATGAACGTATCCTTTCCGCTTTTGCAAATGAGGAAGCGGATATTCTGATAGGCACCCAGATGATAGTCAAAGGGCATGATTTTCCCAAGGTTACACTAATGGGGATACTTGCCGCAGATATGTCATTGTATTCAGGTGATTACAGAGCGGCTGAGAGAACCTTTGAGCTTCTGACTCAGGCGGCGGGCAGGGCGGGACGAGCCGGGACACATGATCAGGGCATAGCCGTGAAAGAGGAGGTAAAGCCGGGAAGAACACTCGGGGAAGTTGTGATACAGACATATTCTCCTGAAAACTACGCGGTTATCTCCGCGGCTCATCAGGATTACCGCAGGTTCTATGAGGAGGAGTCGGCATACAGGCGTATCGGAGGATATCCGCCTGACGGACATCTGCTTCAGATTCTGGTAGAGGACAAGGATGAGAGCAGAGCCATATCCACAGCCGGGGATATTGCCGGTCTCGGGCGCAGGTTTGAAGGCGACGATTCCAGTGAAAACCGGGTACAGATTATAGGTCCTGCCGACGCTCAGATCTCAAAGATCAATGACGTATACAGAAAAGTGATATATGCAAAATCAAATGATTATGAGCAGCTTGCCATACTCAAGGATCTGATAGAAAAAGACAGGGCTGACAGGCAGGATTTTTTCAGCCGTGTAGAATTTGATTTTGATCCATAATAACAGCTCAACGATAATAGTTAAACGATTTAGTAAGCAACAGAATCTATCCCGTCATCAGACTTTTTTTCTTCAGATACCTCAAGAACTACTTTGTTAGGCAGACACACGATGACCTCCCCGTCTGAATCTATCGGCAGAGAATGTACACAGCTCTGGTCAGGACAGTCAGCGGACTTCATATATGCCCTGCCGTCATGTATCTCACAGACATTTGTATCCCCGATCTCTATTACTTTATCTTCATTAAGCGGATAGGAAGCATAGCTCTCACCGTCTACCGTGATCGTAAGTATACCGTCCTGTGTCCCGGAGCTGCTCACATCCTTTACCGCAAAAAAAACAAAAAGGCAGACAGCGGTCACTGCTATGGCAGCGATCATTACGATATCGGCAACTGTTAAAGGATTCGTTTTTTTCATTTACGCTCACCTGTCCGATATGCTGACCTTCAGCGTCTCACCCTCAGTAACAATCCTCTCTCCGCTGTCGGGATCAAAAAAAGTTATATTCCCCTTATCATCAGTAAATAACAGCTTCACCTTATATCCTTTATCCTCTGTCAGCGCTTCCATCCTGTCCTTTCCCAAAAGTACGCCGACTGTAGACAGCGTATCACAGAGCATATCATCATCCCCTATGATGGTGACCTGCGTCAGACCGGTATCTGCGGGATAGCCTGTCTTTGCGGACAGGATATGGTGATACAGTACCCCGTCCACGCTAAAGCATCTTTCATATGTCCCGGAGGATATGACACAGCCCTCCCCCATGCTTATGACAGTCTCGATCTCTCCCCTGTCCGTAAAAGGCTTCTGGACTCCGACCTTATAATCAGACCCGTCCGGCTTAACGCCCAGAGTGCTTACATTTCCTCCGAGATTTATCACTGCGCCTTTACAGCCCTCATCCTTTAAGTATTCCTTTATCCTTTCCGATATGTATCCCTTTGCGACAGCTCCAAGATCTATCATGGCTTCATCATCGTTAATTTCCAATATTGCCCCGGTGTCTTCCGTATTCTTTTCTTCGTCCCTTATGAGCCTTATCCCTGTCCGGTCAACATGTCGCAGCGCTTCCTTGATACCCGCCTCCGCAGGCACTCTCCCCTCCCCTGATCTGAAGTCCCATAACTCGGACACGGGAAATATGGTGATATCAAACTCTCCGTCGCTTATTTCACCCGCTTCAAGTCCCATTGCTATGCAGTCTGCGAGATCATCCGATATCTCGACCTTTGACGTTTTTCTGTGATTTACCTTATATAATTCAGATGATGACTCCTGCGCTGACAGGATATCTTCCAGCTCGTCGCACAGGTCAAAGCAGCCGTCCAGAAGCTCCTCAGCGTTTTCATCATAGATCTGAATTGTCACAGTGGTATCAAAATAAAGACCGGTGCGGGAAGCGCCGTCCTTTCCGGTATTTAAAGAACCGCAGCCTGTAAGCATGGTACAGGCTGCAGCGGATAATAATATGATCGTCTTTGAAATACGGTTCTTAAACAATGCATTTTCTCGGGCAGTTTTTTTTGCACAGCCCGCATTTAACACATTTTTCATAATCTATGACGGGTATATTGCCGTTCATCTGTATGGCTTCCTTAGGGCAGGTCTGAACGCATTTGGTACAGGAAATGCAGCCTACCTTGCAGACATCTATAACGGGCTTGCCACGGTCAAGACTTAAGCATCCGATAGCCACGGCCTTGTCGTAAGGAACCTCCGTTATAAGCTTTTTGGGACAGGTCTTCATGCACTTTTTACAGTCAACACACTTATCGGGATCGACCACGGCTATACCGTGCTGTATTGATATCGCCCCGTATTCACACACATTCACGCAGTCACCAAATCCCATACATCCAAATGAACAGGACTTGGGACCCTTACCGGGAGCAAATGAAATGACAGAGCAGCTCTTCTCACTTCCGGAATACTCATATTTCTCCGTGGTTCTGTCGCAGTCCCCTGTACAGTGGACAAAGGCCACCATCCTTACCGCGTTCGGATCAGCTTCTCCGCCCATGATCTTTGCCACAGCCTCCGCCACCGGAGCCTGACCCACTACACAGGCACCTACAGGAACCTCACCCTTTACTATGGCGGCCGCGAGCGCGGCACATCCAGAATAGCCGCAGGCTCCGCAGTTAGCGCCCGGAAGCGCCTCTATTACCTCCGCTTCCCTCTCGTCTACCTTAACCGCGAATTTCTTGCTTGCTACGCTTAAGAATATGCCTACAAAAAGTCCTACTCCGCCGACCATTAAAGCTGAAAACAATATATCAGCACCCATTTATAATCCTCCAACCTTAAAACGATGAAAAACCGAAAAAAGCAATCGACATCAGCGCCGCAGTTATCATGACTATCGGAAAGCCCTGAAATGCTTTCGGCACGTTATTAAACTCCATCTTTTCCCTGATATACGACAGGATCGTTATAGCTACCAGAAATCCTACCGCTGTGAAGAACCCGTATACGGTTCCCGTAAAAATACTGTAATCTTTCTGCACGTTGATCAGAGCGACTCCGAGAACCGCACAGTTTGTTGTTATGAGCGGCAGATAGATCCCGAGCGCGTCATAAAGCGATTTTACGAACTTCTTTAAAAACATCTCGACAAACTGTACCAGCGCCGCAACTATGAGGATAAATGCGATCGTCTTAAGATACTGAAGTCCGAAAGGCACAAGCAGGAAATGATATATTATCCCGCAGACAAGGGATGCGAGCGTCAGTACGAAAGTTACCGCAAAGCCCATGCCTATCGCGCTCTTGCTCTTTTTTGAAACACCAAGAAAAGCGCATATCCCGAGGAACTGACTTAGTACCACGTTATTTATCAAGGCTGCCGATAAAGCAAGAAGCATTATATTCATGCCTTCACCTCCTCTTCAGCCGCAGCAGGTTTTCCCCCGCAGAAACCAAGCTTTGCGCAGGATGAGCAGTCTGCGCATCCGTTTTCTGTAGGATCCCAGTCCGTGCGTCTTGCGGCCCCTATCTTCAGCTTATTCATTATCGCTACAAAAAATGCCATGACAAGGAAAGCTCCTGGAGCAAGAATGAAAAGATTTACCGGCTCATATATCGCGGGAGTGATCTTTGCCCCAAACCATGTGCCTGCTCCGACTATCTCCCTTACAGAGCCTATGAGTAGAAGCGCCAGCGTAAACCCGATCCCCATGCCAAGTCCATCAAATACAGACTCGACTGGTCCTTTCTTGCCTGCATAGGCTTCAGCTCTTCCCATTATGATACAGTTAACGACGATCAGAGGAATGTAAATGCCTAAAGAAGCGTAAACCGAAGGGAAAAAGCCCTCCATCAAAAACTCCACTATCGTCACAAACGAAGCGATTATGACTATATATGACGGTATGCGCATCCTGTTAGGTATGATTCCCTTTAAAAGCGAGATCATAAGGTTCGATGCCACGAGTATGGCGGTAGTCGAAAGCCCCATTCCTATGGCATTAGTCGCGCTCGTCGTGGTCGCAAGCGTCGGACACATACCGAGTATCAGGCAGAATACGGGGTTTTCCACGTATATCCCGTTCCATATCCGCTCCAAAGGCTTGTCTTTATTATCTTTCATCGTTAAAAGACCTCCTCATATGTTTTTGCAGCTATGACCGCCGCGTTTACCGCATTGGTTACCGCGCTTGTGGTTATCGTCGCGCCGCTTATGGCATCTATCTCATTGTCGGCACTCTTTCCGGTCTTTGTATAAACTATGATCTCATCAGCCGGAAGCGAATTGAACCCGTCTATAAAGGGAGACTCCTTCGCTTTCATTCCCATGCCGGCAGTTTCCGAAAGCTCAAGGAACGAAATGCCGTTTATCTTATATGATTCTCCATCGGAGCTTATACCGACCATGATCTCGATATCTCCGCCGTATCCGTCGCTGTCCGTCATATCCACCACATACCCGAGTTCTCCGTCTGTTCCGTCATATGCCCTGTCGATGGAGTTGAGCTTAACTCCGGATATACCGTTGTCTGTAAGCCCCTCTTCATACTTATCCATAAACAGCTCTTCTTCAAGTCCTTCCGCCTCGGCAAAGGATTCCGCCGCCTGAAATACCTCCTGCTGCGAAGCGATCCTGGCCTCCGCCTGCTCCCTTGCTATCGGCTCTTTGGTAATGTTGTAAACAAAGCCAAGCAATACTCCGGCCACTACAGTGATACAGGTAACTATCAATATATCCTTTACTGCCGATGTCTCTTTGTTTTTATTCATGCTTAGCCTCCTTCTCGCGCTTTATCCCGAAGGCAAGAGGCCTCGTAAACTGCTCTATCATAGGTGTGAGACAGTTCATGAAGATGATCGCATATGATACGCCTTCATTTGATTTTGAAACCATCCTGAAAAGGAAAGTAAGGACACCCAGACACACGCCGTAGATCAGCTGTCCGTTTGCCGTCATCGGAGATGAAGCATAGTCCGTCGCCATGAACCATGCGCCAAGCATCAGTCCGCCCGCGAATATCTCGCATACAGTGTAATAAAGCGGCGCCTCGTAGCCTCTGATAAGCGCCGTGACAAGCACGAGCACGAAGAACGTGCCTATATAGCTTAGAGGTATCCTCAGATCTATGACCTTGATCCAAAGCAGGAAAACCGCTCCTATAAGCAGCGCAAACGCTGATGTCTCGCCTATGGTTCCAAGCGTGGTTCCAAGGAAAAGATCGCCCAGAGGAAAAGCCGCTCCGGTCTTTAATGTGGCAAGCGGAGTCGCGGATGATACCGCGTCAACTGCGGATGCCCCCATTATCCCACCCTTTGCGGCAAAGTCCGTCATCTGCGATGAAAACGAGATTATAAGGAAGCATCTCGCACCCAGAGCCGGATTCATGAAATTCTGGCCTATGCCTCCGAAAAGCTGCTTTACAACTATTATGCCGAATATCGAGCCCAAAACAGGAATAAAGACCGGAACCTCCGGCGGCATGTTTAACCCGATAAGAAGCCCTGTAACAACGGCGGAAAGATCGTATATCGTAACGGGTCTATTTGTGATCTTTTCAAATACATACTCCGAAAGCACCGCCGATGCGATCGAAACTATAAGTACCAAAAGCGCATGGACCCCGTACAGTATAACTCCGGCTGCGCTTGCGGGAAGCAGTGCCAGCGCCACGGCTCCCATTATCTTCTGTGTAGTAACATTATCCCTTACGTGCGGTGAAGGAGAGACATTATATACTGTATCCATCTTACTTTCTCCTTTCCGCAAGCAAAGTTCTGCGCATCGCTTTGATATTTGACGCCAGAGGCCTCTTTGCAGGGCATGTATAAGAGCAGGAGCCACATTCCACGCACTCCATTCCATATCTCTTAGCAAAGGCTTCCTTCTCTCCGTGTTCCGCAAGATCAGACAGATCACATGGCATCAGATGTGCCGGACAGCCCCTTACGCACCGTCCGCATTTGATGCAGGGAGTTTCCACTGCCGTACTGACCGGATCCTTAAGGAAGCAGGTGATCGCTCCGCTCGTCTTGGTAACGGGCACATCAAGTCCATACAGCGCAAAGCCCATCATAGGCCCTCCGGATATCATTTTTTCTGGAGTTTCCCTGAATCCCCCGGCTTCATCAAGTATATCCTGATATGACATGCCGATACGCACATCATAATTTTTCGCGTTATTTACCGCATCTCCCGACACCGTAAATATCCTGTGCATCAGGGGCTTTCCCTTTATCACCGCCTCATATACCGCTATGACCGTATCGACATTATTTACTATACAGCCGGCATCAGCGGGAAGCATTGAGGAATTGACCTCCCTGCCCGTGATCGCATAGATAAGGGATCTCTCAGCTCCCTCCGGATATTTTGTCTTAAGCGGCTCGACTACGATCCTGTCGTGCCCTTTCACCGCCTCCTGCATCTTCTGTATCGCAAGCGGCTTGTTATTTTCTATTCCTATGACTCCCTTAGCCTTGGGAAATACCTTTAATATACACTCAAGTCCCTGCACGAGATCGTCGCTGTTTTCAAGCATGCACCTATAGTCGGAGGTAAGATACGGCTCACACTCGGAGCCGTTTACGATTATATGGTCTATCTTATCCGGCTCTTTCGGAGAGAGCTTCACATGGGTCGGAAAGCCTGCGCCGCCCATTCCCACTACACCTGCCTCCTGTATCCTTTTTATTATCCCGTCTTTATCCAGAGAATCAAGGCTTGCGGGAGTATATTCACTCTCCGTATCAAGACCGTCATTTTCCACGACTATCGCGTCAACGGAATCTCCCAGCGCGTTCTTTCTTTTCTCGATTGCCTTTACTGTTCCGGAAACCGAAGCATATACCGGAGCCGATACAAAACCTCCTGCTTCAGCTATGAGTTGTCCGATGACCACCGTGTCCCCTTTTTTTACCACGGGCTTTGCCGGAGCGCCTATGTGCTGGGACATGAGATATACCATCTCTTTTCCCGGCGCAAGCGTCGTGATAGGCTGATCCATAGATATCTCTTTCATATCAGCAGGATGTATGCCGCCCTTAAATGTCTTTAGACGCAAAACTATGCCTCCTTGTAATAAATAAGTTTACCGGTATCTATATTACTCAAATTCATATGAAACGGCAAGACCGATATCTACCTGTCCTCATATGGTTTTACCTGAAATGTCGCGTACTTCTTTTTCATTCCCTTTATCTCGAAGTGCCACCACTCCGATACTATCCCGGTGAAGCCATGTGTCTCCATCCATGTCTTCAGCATATCCGCGCTGTATGTGTTTTTTGAGGTAACGGCAAGCGGACTGAGCTCATGCATATCCGTCTGCATTTCAAGCTCTTCTCCCGTCTCCATATCCACAAGCGTTATATCGACCGCTACGCCATAGTTGTGATTCGAGGCAGTATTTGCAAGAAACGCGCCCAGATTGTATCCGCCCTCTGTGACATATGACTTATATTCCGGATTTTTACCTATGAACTCCAAGGTCTTTTCATACAGCTCCTTGGTCACATCATGAGGCCTGTATGCATCGTATACCTTTATCGTGCTTCCCTGGCTCAGAGCGTAAGCTTCGGCCTCATAGAGCTTTTCCGCTACGGGAAACAGCAGCGGAACAAGAAACTCCCCGTTTTCCAGTTTGACATCCGGATAAAAAACTTCCCCGGTCACTCCCTCGATATCTTCCCCATGTATCTTGAATATGCTGCTGTAGGAATTCGTGATATCGTATTCCATCTCATCCTGCATTACGTCAGGCAGATTTATCATGCATACATCTTTAGGCACAAATCCGGTATAGTTACCTGCCCTGACATAAAAATCATCCCCCCGCTCAGCGACTATCTTTACGGTTGTTCCTGCCGTAAGGGTTCCCGGTTTCAGTGACTCATCCTTAAATACGAACGGAGTGTCATCCATGATCCATACAGTCGCATCAAAAACATCCATCCCGTCAGGATACGGAGATTTCGCATACGCCCTGCATGAAAAAGAAAACAGCAGTATAAGGCTTAGAAGCATCGCCACGGCAAAATAAACCCATGCCGTCTTTCTGTCCAAAACAGTATGTATACTATACCTTTCGCTGACCATCACAGGC
>JAFUWM010000056.1 GCA_017483425.1 Lachnospiraceae bacterium
GATCTCCCTGCCTATCTCCGTATCAAGATCATGAAAAGCCGGCAGGCAATGCATGAAGATCGCATCTTTGGATGCGTTTCTCATCACATCCATCGTGACCCTGTAGGGTGTGAGATCCTCAATCCTCTCCTCCCAGACCTCGTCCGGTTCTCCCATGGAAACCCATACGTCTGTATATACGGCATCCACGCCCTTGGTCCCGGCCTGCACATCCTCTGTAAGCACTACCTCCGCTCCTGACTCCGCAGCCCATTTCCGGCACTGCTCCACAAGCTCCGCATCCGGGAAGTACTTTTCAGGCGCTACGGCATGAAAATTAAGGCCCAGCTTCGCGCATCCTATCATAAGCGAGTTTCCCATGTTGTATCTTGCATCGCCCATATACGCAAGCGTCCTGCCTTTAAGATCCCCCATATGCTCCCTTATCGTGAGCATATCTGCCAAAATCTGCGTCGGGTGATATTCATTCGTGAGACCGTTCCATACCGGAACT
This sequence comes from Lachnospiraceae bacterium, assembly GCA_017483425.1. Classification (GTDB taxonomy): domain Bacteria; phylum Bacillota; class Clostridia; order Lachnospirales; family Lachnospiraceae; genus NK4A144. The sequence continues at coordinate 494 of JAFUWM010000056.1, forward strand.
CCCGCATGCTCTGCCAGATTCTCAACTATCTCCTGACCAAAGCCCCTGTACTCGATGCCGTCAAACATACGGCCGAGTACCTTTGCGGTATCCTCTATGCTCTCCTTCTTGCCGATCTGGGAGCTTTTGGGATCAAGGTATGTAGCGCCCATGCCAAGGTCATGTGCCGCTACTTCAAATGATGACCTTGTCCTTGTCGAAGTCTTCTCAAATATCAGTGCGACATTCCTGCCTCTGAGCTTGTCATGAAGCACATGATCTTTTTTAAGCTTCTTAAAATACGCCGCAAGATCAATAAGATATGTTATCTCCTCCGGCGTAAAATCCTTCAGTGTTAAAAAGTTTCTGTCCTTAAGCGATACCATGCTTACAAATCCTCACTCTGACTCTCTACATCCTCGATTATGGCCTCTGAAGCGGCTGCCGCTTCTATGCCTCCCGCGCCTGTGTCCGGATGGATGCAGGGATCGACCTCGGGAGCGGGCTTGGGTCTTTCACTGTCATCTACCGGAGTGGTATTGCCAACTCCCAAAGCCTCAGCAGCCACGCCAAGCGTTTCCACCACGGCAGAGATATCTGACGGCATGAATATTTTGGTAGCTCTTCCGTCAGCGACATCCTTAAGAGCATCTATGCCCTTGAGTCTCAGCACTCCCTCGGTAGGCGTCGCTTTATTCAGCATGCTGACACCCTCTGCCTCGGCTTCATATACAAGCTTCTTTGACTTGGCGCGTCCTTCCGCGAGTGCGATCTGCGCGTCTCTCTCCGCCTCCGCCGCAAGGATCTTTGCCTTCTTGTCTCCCTCAGCCCTTGCTACTACGGCCTCCTGATGAGCCTGCGCTTCGAGGACCGTCTGCCTTCTTTCACGCTCAGCCCTCATCTGCTTGGTCATTATCATCTCGATTTCTTTTGGCGGCGCGATATTTTTGATCTCAACCCTTGTTACCTTGATGCCCCACGGGTCTGTGGCATCATCCAGTATCGTCTGCATCTTTGCGTTTATCTGATCCCGCCCGGTAAGAGTCTGGTCAAGCTCCATCTCACCTATGATGTTTCTGAGAGTTGTAGCCGCAAGATTCTGCAGACCTGCTATGGGATGCTCGGCTCCGTAAGCGTAGAGCTTCGGGTCGAATACCTTGCAGAATACGACCGAGTCTATCTGCATTGTTACGTTATCCTTTGTTATAACGGGCTGTGGAGGAAAATCCAGTACCTGCTCTTTGAGTGACATCTTTACCGCCACTCTTTCTATAAAGGGAGTTTTTACATGGATGCCTGCCGTCCAGGTCGTCTTATACTTTCCAAGCCTCTCTATGACAAATGCCTCAGCCTGAGGAACGATACGTACATTCACAAGTATGAGAGTTATTATTATTAAGAGCAATAATACAGGTAACACAGCCATTGCCATACCTCCTTAAATAAAGCTGTTTTAATTTTGAGTGAAATATTATTGTAACACAAAAAAATCCCCAGGTATAGATCTGGAGAATAAATATGCCCCGGGGCACTGATGCGCCAAACTCATCAAAGAGCGCCCGTGAGACAGCCGCAGGCTGTCTCACCAGTATACATGATTTCCTATTACTATTCCGGCGTGGCCTGAGCTTACGTTTCTGAAGTACCTTGCGGTGCCGATATTTGACAGTCCGCTTATCGCGTCATGCGCAGCCTGTCTTGCAGACGCTGATATCGCTCCAGTTGCCAGAGTGCGTGCCAGTTTGCCTGATGAGGCGGGTCCAAACTGATACGGAGCATATATGGCATTTGAGATTGAGCCGTATCCGTATTTCGCCCTGTTTACAACAACCGCTCCTACCGCAAGCTGTGATTCATATGGTCCATTGCATTCGCACTGTATGAGTGCCGCAAGAAGTGTCTCATCATCTACCGATGCAGATACAGCGCCGTTATCGGTAACTGCCGCTTCTGTCTTTGTTTCCGCTGCTGCCTCGACCTCTTCCGTAGATATTTCTATCTCTTCGGCCTGTTTGCTGCTGTCGCCATCACTTGATTTCGCTTCGCTCTTTTTCTCTTCCTTATCTTCTTTCTCTGCCTCTTCTTTGGCTTCCCTGGATTTCTCTTCCCTGTTCTCTACCTGCTCTTTCGTTTCTCCGGTTTTGTAGGAAGTCTTTTTTGTAATATAATCATTGGATACATAGCCTGTATCCTCTCCTGCTGTTCCATCCTCGAATGAGATCTTAGTCCAGTCACTTCCCTCTGAACCTATTATCTCAACTTCTTCTCCAAAGGTCAGCATCGCTTTGATATCCGCATCCTCTGACGCTTCCGCTCTGACCCTGAGTTTATCGGCATTTACTACAGCGATCTCCATGAGCGCGCCATCAGTCTTCTCTTTTGCATCATCTCCAAACAGGAGATAATCATCCTTGACCCAGCCTTCAAGCACGCCGGATCTTATACGCGTCCAGCCGTCCTTGCGCTCAATGATCTCTCCTACACAGTCCTTATACATATAACCTACGACGCCGGACTCTTCCGAAGCCTCAGCTCTGACATTCACAGAGTCTTCCACATCGGCTACGCACAGCTCCTTCGCATCAGAACTCTTGCTTTCTGATTGCTTGCTTTCATCAGGCTTGGCACTGTCAGAGCTTATGGTCTCATCTGCTTTGTCATCAGATGTAGTTTTTGCATCCTTTTTTTCATTGCTGCTGTCGACTTTTACCATTTTCTCACCGCTGACCGTCTTTACCGTCTTGCCGGCATCATCAGCTTTAAGCGTTTTTTTGCTTTCCGTGGTCTTTGATGCTTTAATGCCGGAATCTGATGACACGGTTGCTTTCCTGGCTGCCCCTGCAGAGATAGACTCCAGAACACCTTCATTTGCGTATGCACTTATGGTGATCGACACCGTAACTATTATCGTTAATACTGTCGAGATAATCTTCTTAAACATAGTAACAAAGATTTAACATATTTGTAATCTTTTGTCAAATCCTAAATTTTGTCATCTATATATAGTGGCTAAAATACAGCGAAACCCCCGAATCTTGACAATAAATAATTATTTAACAAATTGTTTGCCTGTCTCCGGCCTTTTGGATTATATCTGTATTTATGTTAAAATGTTTTTCTGATAAAAGTTTACGGAGGTGCTTATGAGCGAAAAAGAAAAGATGATGAAAAAAGTAGGGATCAAAATGAGTCTGTGTATGGGGATCACGCTCAGCTTTTTCCTGTCCCTTATAGGTACTGCCACATCAGGCCATTTTTCCGTTCCCGGTTGGATCACTAGCTTCCTGATCAGCGCAGTCATAAGCCTTATAATCGGCTTCATCGTTCCTGTGAAAAAAGTAACAGACAGTGCCTGTGCCAGATTCAATATGCAGCCGGGCAAGCTTTCCACAAAGTGTTTCGAGTGCCTGATATCGGATCTGATCTACACGCCTGTCATCACTTTATGCATGGTGTTTTTTGCGTATAGGATGGCGACTGCGCAGGGGGCGCCGCTGCATTTTCTTCCCATGTTTCTCAGCTCCCTTGTCATCTGTCTGATAGCGGGCTTCATACTTATATTCATTTTCATGCCTTTTTACATGAAGCTTTTGATCAAAAAACCTCAGGGTACACCCTGAGCAATACTGCAAGTTGCAGGTATTCTGAAACTGTTTAAAAGGCTTCCGGAAATCCCGGAAGCCTTTGATTTATTGTATCTCTGTATCTCAGTCAGATTACTTTATGATGGAAGCAACCCTTCCTGATCCTACTGTACGTCCGCCCTCTCTGATAGCGAAAGTAAGACCCTGCTCCATAGCGATGGGGTGGATGAGCTCGATCGTCATCTCGACGTTATCACCGGGCATGCACATCTCTGTTCCCTCAGGAAGATTGATGACGCCTGTAACGTCAGTTGTCCTGAAATAGAACTGAGGACGATAGTTGTTGAAGAAAGGAGTATGACGTCCGCCCTCGTCCTTTGTCAGTACGTATACCTGAGCCGTGAAGTTCGTATGGCATGTAACTGAACCGGGAACTGCAAGAACCTGTCCACGCTCGATATCCTTACGGTCTACACCACGAAGGAGCGCGCCGATGTTATCACCTGCCTGACCTTCGTCAAGGAGCTTTCTGAACATCTCGATACCTGTTACAACAGACTTCTGAGTCTCTTCCTTGATACC
>JAFUWM010000057.1 GCA_017483425.1 Lachnospiraceae bacterium
ATACTGGGGATAGTGAGCTTCCAGCCGCTAAGCGGTAATATAATGGTCGAGCTTGGCTCAAATCTAGGCTTTGCCATGGTTGACAGACTGCTCGGCGGGCAGGGAGACGCTCTGGAGAAGAGCAGGGAATTCTCCGAGATAGAGATGTCGCTTGTCGAAAAGATGATGGCGGTGTGTATCACGCTTTTAAGGGAGCCGTGGAAAAACGTGCTGGATCTCAATCCGGTGCTGGAGCGGGTCGAGACGAACCCGCAGTTTGCCCAGATCATAGCGCCGACTGAAATGATAGCGATCGTCACACTTAATATTAAGATAGGTGACGTTGAGGGACTCATGAATGTGTGCTTGCCTTATTTCACATTAGAGTCTATCATGGATAAGTTGAATACCAAGTTCTGGTTCTCCACTATGCAGGACGCGTCGGAGGAGGATTATACGGAGCATATGCAGGATATGATACAGCATGTAAGCGTGCCTATCATAGCGAAGCTCGGGGACAGCTCCATCACTGTCACGGACTTTGTGAATCTGCAGGTAGGAGATGTGATCAGATTATCATCCAAAGTGGATGAGGAGATGGATATATTTGTGGGTAATATAAAGAAATTCAAGGCTCTTCCGGGTGCGACAAAGAAGCTGTACGCGGTAAGGGTTACAGAGATAATCAGAGAGGAGGAGGAATAGGCGCATGGACGGAATGCTGTCGCAGGATGAAATAAACGCCCTGCTTTCCGGAATGGCCGCGGACGGAGATTCGGATGCCTCCTCAGGAGCGGGAGATACAGGGAGCGCTGAAGCAGAGGCAGCCCCACAAGCCCCGGATATACCGGGCGCCGGTGAAGATGAGCTTACCGATTTTGAAAAGGATGCCATAGGAGAAGTCGCAAACATAAGCATGGGTACGTCGGCAACGACGCTGTACTCACTGGTTAACCGAAAGGTGGATATCACAACGCCTGAGGTTACGATGTCCACATGGAATGACATTGTGGATAATTATGAGAAGCCCTGCGTGTTTATACAGATTCATTATAAGGTAGGTCTTGACGGTTACAATATGCTGATCCTCAAAGAGGATGACGTTAAGATAATAACAGACCTTATGATGGGAGGAGACGGAACAAGCACCGACGGAGAGCTGAGCGAGCTGCATTTGTCGGCTATCTCGGAGGCCATGAACCAGATGATGGGGTCTTCCGCGACATCTTTATCGTCAATGCTTGGCAGGATGATTGATATTTCGCCTCCTGAAGCCTCACTTGTGGATCTTACGGAGGGGAGCCCGGCGGATTATGCGGAGTTTTTGACCGGCAGATTTGTTAAGATTTCATTCAGGATGCAGATAGGAGATCTTGTCGACTCCACGATAATGCAGCTGTATCCTGTAAGCTTCGCGAAAGAGCTCTATGATCACTTCATAGGAAGCCAGGAGGCTGCGCCAGCCGCAGAGCCGGCACCGGCACCCGCGCCGGAACCCGAACCGGCACCTGCTCCGGCGGCAGCAGCGCCTATGCCCGATCCCGGCATGGCCGCGGCGCCTCCGCCACAGATGGGTTATCCCCAGCAGGCACCGCCCCAGATGGGGTACGGCGCTCCTCAGATGGGATACGGGGCACCGCAGATGGGTTACGCCCAGCCGATGGGGGCTCCGGTAAACGTACAGCAAGCGCAGTTTACTACATTCTCCAACGACATCAATCCGATGCAGCCGCAGGAGAATATAGAGCTGATAAAGGATGTTCCGCTCGAGGTCACTGTTGAGTTGGGCAGGACAAGAAAGTCAATAAATGATATACTTGATTTTTCACCGGGTACTATCATTGAGCTTGACAAGATCGCCGGAGAGCCGATAGACGTTCTTGTAAACGGAAAGAACGTGGCAAAGGGCGAGGTCGTCGTAATCGACGAAAGTTTTGGAGTAAGGGTAACTGAAATTATTAAATAAGGAGTTAACAAAGTTATGGCAAAGAACATTCTGATCTGTGATGATGCAGCGTTCATGAGGATGATGATCAAGGACATCCTCTCAAAGAATGGCTACAATGTCGCCGGAGAGGCAGAGAACGGTGCGAAGGCCGTAGAGAAGTATAACGAGCTTAAGCCTGATCTCGTTCTCATGGACATTACAATGCCTGAAATGGACGGCATCCAGGCGCTGAAGGCGATCAAGGGGGCAGATCCGGCTGCGTTAGTCATCATGTGCTCGGCTATGGGCCAGCAGGCGATGGTTATCGAGGCGATCCAGGCCGGAGCGAAGGACTTCATAGTTAAGCCGTTCCAGGCGGAAAGAGTCTTGGAGGCCGTAAAGAAAGTAGTGGGATGATTGGGCTCTGACGGCTTCATACAGTTAGTCACAGTCCTTGCTATATTTGTAATCGTACTTCTGGTGACATATCTGACTACGAGATTCGTAGGCGGATATGCCAAAAATAAAGTCACGACCGGAAATATAGAGATCATCGACTCTGCGAAGGTAGCTCCTTCAAAATACATAGCCATAGTAAGAACGGCATCAAAGTATATTGCTGTGGGTATCGGAAAGGATGAGATCACTTTTCTTTGCGATATTCCGGAGGATACCATAGCCGAGAGGCAGTCCGGTATAGTATCCGGCTATGATTTTAAGGAACTTATGGAAAAGGCCAAGGCCAGAATAGGGAAAAAATGAGGATGCAATGGCTTGGGAGAGTTATACTCCTGCAGTTTTTTATTGTGTTCACTTGTATCTTTCCTGTATTTGCCTATGCCAATAACGACATTGCTACAAACAGGGATATAGGCGGCGTTGCCACCCAGACGCTTGGGGAAACGCCCGGAGAGAGAACCGATACTTACAATAATATCGGGATGACAAGGGACGGTTATGACGCTCCTACGGTCATTGACGAACCAGGTTCTTCAGATGACAGGTCGGATCTCCGTGAACTCAATGTCGGCAATAATCTGAATATTACATATAATGATGGCAACGGAAACTTAAGCGGCGCGCTCAGGATCCTTATTATCCTTACGCTCGTGGCGCTGGCTCCGCTCCTTCTCATAATGCTGACCTCGTTCACGAGAATTCTGGTGGTTCTACATTTCGTGAGGGCGGCAGTAGGTACACAGACTGCGCCTCCGAACCAGGTTTTAGTGGGGTTGGCTTTATTTCTGACATTTTTCATAATGCAGCCCACACTGAATGAGATCAATGTGAATGCCATCCAGCCTTTTGAGGAAGGCGAAATGACGCAGCAGGAGTTTTTTGAAACAGGCATGGCGCCGCTCCGTGAGTTTATGTATGGACAGACTCAGATGAGGGATGTCAGGCTTTTTTTGGATATAGCACAGATAGAGGAGGTTGAGGGTATAGACGACATACCGAATGCGGTTCTTATTCCGTCTTTTTTGATCTCGGAGCTCAGGACGGCGTTTATTATCGGTTTTTTGATCTATATTCCTTTCATTGTTATAGATATGGTGGTAGCGTCCACACTTATGAGTATGGGTATGATGATGCTTCC
>JAFUWM010000058.1 GCA_017483425.1 Lachnospiraceae bacterium
CCGTGGTTTCCGCAGAGGTCATGGTATCTACCGAGTATCTCGGGGCAATAATCGGGCTGTGCCAGGAAAGGCGCGGGATACAGACGGGAATGGAATATATAGAGGAGACAAGGGTACTCTTGAAATATGACCTGCCTTTAAATGAGATAATCTATGATTTCTTTGACGCCCTGAAGTCCAGATCCAGAGGCTACGCGAGCTTTGATTATGAGATGAAGGGGTATGTGAAGTCCGAGCTTGTAAAGCTTGATATCCTTATAAACAAAGAGTATGTGGACGCGCTTTCATTTATAGTGTTCAAGGATTCCGCTTATGACAGGGGCTCAAAGATGTGCCAGAAGCTCAAGGGAGAGATACCGAGGCATCTGTTTGAGATTCCGATACAGGCGGCAGTCGGCGGAAAGGTCATCGCGAGGGAGACGGTCAAGGCCGTCCGTAAGGACGTGCTGGCGAAGTGCTACGGAGGCGATATCACGAGGAAAAAGAAGCTTCTCGAGAAGCAGAAAGAAGGAAAAAAACGGATGCGGCAGATAGGCTCTGTCGAGGTTCCGAAGGAGGCGTTTCTTTCAGTGCTGAAGCTTGACGAGGAGTAGATTGCCATATGAAAGACAGCAAAGATATTTCCATATACGTGCATATCCCGTTCTGCGTGAGGAAGTGTCTTTACTGTGACTTTAATTCCGGTAAATATCCGGACTATATGATTGATTCATACATTGATGCCATTCTTAAGGAAATGGACGAAAACAGGGAAGTGTTTTCGGGAAAGAGCCTTAAGGCTGTCTATATCGGCGGGGGTACACCAAGCTCTGTCCCGCCGTCATATATAGGTCTTATATTTGACCGTATATCAGACATCATACCGATTGAAGACGACACCGAGATAACCATAGAGATAAACCCCGGAACTACGACGGATCACAAGATAAAGGATTATGTTTCATACGGGGTGAACCGTGTGAGCGTGGGGCTTCAGTCGGCTGTTGACAGCGAGCTTGAAGCGCTGGGGCGGATACATACCTATAACGATTTTTTACGGACATATGATATCCTGAAAGAAAACGGCATTAAAAACATAAATGTCGATATTATGACCTCCATACCGCACCAGACCAAAGGCTCACTCTTAAAAACACTGCAGGAAGTCATATCACTTCATCCGCAGCATATATCAGCATATTCGCTAAGCATAGAAAAGGGTACCCCGTTTTACGAAATGGGACCGATGAGGCTTGATCTTCCTGCGGAGAACGAATCGTATGAAATATACAAGCTGACCCAGAAATACCTGAAAGAGCACGGATATTCAAGATATGAGATATCAAACTATGCTTTGGAATCAAAAGACAAAGGTGTCGATTACAGGTGCCGTAATAATCTAAGATACTGGAACAGGGAGGATTATATCGGATTCGGAGCCTCGGCGGCTTCGCTTTCAGGCTACCGGAGGTATACCAATATCTCGGATTTAGACAGGTATATAAGGGAGCCCGGCAGGCATAGATCCGAAGATATGATACTCGATCCTAAGGACGCTATGGCGGAATTTATGTTTTTGGGCTTGAGAAAGACCGAGGGGATAAGGTTTGCGGATTTTCTTAATGAATTCGATACGGATATAAACGAGGTCTACGGTGAGGTTATGAGATCCCATGTGGAATCAGAGCTTGCCGTGATATCGGGAGAGGATGAGGACAGGAGGTTTTATCTTACGGACAGAGGACTTGATATTTCAAATGAAGTAATGTGCGATTATCTGTTTTAACTCCTTGACCCTTGATTATTTAAATATTAAAATCTAGTATGTATAGGTATTTTTGCCTGATCGGAGGGACTGTTTATGAGGGTAGGATTTAAGTATTATCAGGATGAGGACAGGATGGTCTTTGACGCGTCCGTTACAAAGATCCTGCCGGGTGACAGTGTCATAACCCCCTATGTCGGGAATATTGAGATGGGGGCAAAGATCCATACAGAGGATTGCAAAAGGGCGATATCTTTTTTTACTTC
>JAFUWM010000059.1 GCA_017483425.1 Lachnospiraceae bacterium
AGAAAACCCATATCGCTTTTATCAAGTTCATTCTCGATACCATCCTTCCGCTTCACCCTTTTTTCTATTGAATCGCTATATCGGGGTAGCATCGAAGGTTTTAGAGTCTCCCCGGTAGATTTATGAAAATATAGTGTGATGATATCCCTAAACCATATCTCAATCTCTAGAAGATCGTTTATAACTTCATATGCATAGTAATACGACAATCCATCCCATTGCCTAATTACATCTATGCTTCTTTCTTTGTGATTGTGTTTTATCCCCTTGACTCGTTCATCAATTTCCTCAATTTCTGTCAGATAGTCATCTGTTGTTTCAATGGCAAGTTCCAATAAACAGCCTGTTTTTGAATCATGTGACCGCAAATCGTAATTGAAATTACAATCCTTGTATTTCATCACTCCACTAGATAACGAAATACTCGCCCTTTCTAATTTCTTTGTTATATTCTCTTCGGCATCATTTCTTTTCATGTAATGGATGATGTGATACTTCATTATGATTTGATTTTCTTCACTATTTATCATTGAATTCTTTTCCATTAAAGGGCTCTTCATGAAATAGTGGTGTCTCGCCTCAAAATTCTGGGGTTTTACCACTTTTGTTAGTTGCTCTCCCCAATTCCCTGGTAGCCCAACTTTAGCTTCTCTTTATACTGGTATCAGTCTCAATATCACCACATCCTATAGAAGTTCTTCTATTATCCCCGGTATTGTTGATAATCTCCGTCATATATAGGTATTGTTGATAAACATTCGGACGTGATTTATGATAGATTTTCGGCAAGCTGTATATACTGCCCTGGCACTATCAAGCCATATATCGGATCCGGAACTTCACCAGGATGCTGTTGATTTGTTCCTTTGAAGCCTGTATTTTAGCCAATTTAATACGCCTCGACGTTCAGGCTATATGCCTTTCCGTCAGGGCGTATTCTTCTTTCCTCTTTATTTATATTTGATTGCTTTTATATTTTTGCCGCCAGTGCTTGGACTTCTTTCAGCGGTAAACTGAGACACTCTGCTACCTTTGCTACTGAATCGCCGGTTCTTAAAAGTTTTAATGCGCTCTCCTGTTTGTCTTTCTTGGCTTCTTTCCTAGCTTCTTTCTTTGCTTTTGATACAGCTTTATCTTCTCGTTCCTGATATTCTTCCTCAAGCAATCTGCCTATCTTTGTCATAGAGATCCTCCTTTTTATGTGATCCGCATCTTCTTCAGTAATTATCTTGTCTGCAAATACGAAAATCCCGCTTAATGCCATTCGCCGCAGACTTTCATTGAGTATCTTCTCTGCAATGCCTATAGCTTCTGTTACCGCTCTCTGCTGAGCCTTACGGCCTTTGTACGTCAGAGGATATATCACGAGGTTCATTACGTCTTCTTCCGTTAAGGGTTCCCGGCGAATTATCTTGTCTGTCAGACTGTTCTTTATGGCTTTCGAATCAACGCCTCTAAGGAAAGCCTCCTCGATCTTCATCTTAAAAACGCCTAAATCCAGTTCCGGATTGGTGCTTCCCGGTAGTACATCGGCCGTATATATCACGATGAACCTTAGTTTTCTGTAGCAGCCATATTCAGTATACAGCCTTTTTGAGACCCGTGCAATGTAGCCTAGATACTTGACCTTGTTCTCCTCTGCGTACCTACTCTCGTAGTCTACAATGGCGTATGCGTCGTCTTCCATCAGAAAGAGGTTATCCAGCCTCAGCTCGTTGGCTTCAACGGCAGGAAGGTTTGTAGGCTCCACATCGGTTATCAGCGGGTTACTGATGCCATATACCGATAAGGACTTTCCCTTAAGGCTCTCCCCGAAGATCTTGGAGATGATGTCCTTGTTCTGGTAAGCTATTTCGGTTCCATCCCTCTGCTTGGCTGATGATTTCTTTGATGGCTTCTTTTTCTGGTTCATGCTTCATCCTACTTTCATGGACTATTATTATTTTCAGACAGTCTCACGTGAGGATGTTGATCTTAAGAAGACTTGGATACAAAGATAGGATAGGTTTGTCTTTACATCTTGGCTCTTGATCTGATATCTTGTTTCTCTGGAGTTCTGCACCTTTGATAATCATGCGGTGGCGGGCGATAAGCCCATGACATCCTTTGTGATATCTGTCTGATGTCCCGACCGATGCACCCATCTGTTCGGGATGTTTTTGATTAGCAGTACTATATCAGATTGCCGCCCTGGTGTAAAGACTGCGTATTCAGTTTTTCGGATTTCCGGCGGACTCCTTTAGTTTCCGCCATATAGTATTTATGAAGCTCTTTTGGGTTAGCTTCGCCATGATGACGCATATTGTCACCCTAAATAATAGCGATGTGTCCGCCGTTTCTCGATAAGCATTTCAAACGTCATATCGTTCCACGGTTTCTTATAGACCTTAATTTTGCCAGCTAACTACATAAAACAATGGCTTAGCGGTAGCTGGATTTTTTCAAAGATATTTCCCCGGTCAATTTGCCCGCACCGACTTCACGATTCCCAATGCGACCGTTACTTCCGTCTCTCTTCCAAATATGGACACGGCTATCTTCGCCTGCCTGTTGTGCCGATCCTTTTTCCTTATCTCGCCCTCAAAACCCTTTAGGGAACCCTTCTCAATGACAATCTTATCCCCAATCTGGAACCCCTCGGAGTACTTGACGACATGGTTCTCTCCTCCTAAGCGCATGAGGAACTCTTCCTCATCCGGTTCTATGGATCTTATTGCGTCGTCAACTCTCATGAGCCTTAGCGGATGATATTTCCTGCGCAGCCTTACATCAAATTTTTCCGGTTTCCCCGTAACCACAAATAAGTATCCCGGAAACAGGTTTTCCCGTTCTCTATGCCACTTTCCCTGATGCTTGTACAGCTTTTCATTTTCCATGATGAAGGCATGTTCATCGGCCTCTGTGACATGTTCTTGTATTTCCAATAGTGCCTTTTTCTCACGTCCTTTAAGTGTCTGTACTACGTACCACCTTACATCACTCATGCCATGCCTGTTATTCGTCATATCAAACTGCGTATTTTTTTAATGTTTGCCCGTAAGGGCTCTCCTGTCCAAACAGAAGCGTCGCTCCCAACACAAAGTCTTTTACACCTATAGATATGATTTCCCTGTATATGTGTCCAGCATTGTGTACTTCATCGGATTTTTGTTTCTTCTTATTGAAACACTGTTTATCATACTATAAATGCCTGAAGAAGACAAACTTTCGCTAAATATAGATGCTTGAGGGATGTTGCGCCACAATAATTATATCGGCACAAACTCCAGTCCAATGAAGTACACTTTATTGGATTTTTTAATTTTTTAATAAAGTGGCTTTTTCGAACTCCCTGACTTTATAGTAGAATGTAGATCTTGGCATCCCACACTCAGTTATAGCCGTGTTTACGCTGATCTCTTTGTCCCGCCATTTTCGGTAAACATCATAGAAGTTCGCAGGAAGCGGCGTTGCCCGCTTTCCAAAATGAACTCCCCTAAGCTTTGCAGCCATTATGCCCTCTGCCTGTCTCTGTTTTATGTTTATTCTCTCGTTTTCTGCCACATAGCTCAAAAGAGCCAGTACTATATCCGCCAGAAAGGTCCCCATGAGATCCTTTCCCCTGCGGGTATCAAGCAAAGGCATATCTATGACTACGATATCTGCACCTTTTTCTTTTGTTATGGCTCGCCACTGGTCATTGAGATCCGCATAGTTCCTGCCGAGCCTGTCTATGGATTTGATAAATAGCACAGCTTCTGAGTTCAGCTTCTTCATAAGCCTTTTGTACTGTTTTCTATCAAAATCTTTTCCTGATTGCTTGTCGATGTAAATGTTTTTCTCCGGTACTCCCATTTCCTTGAGGGCTATTATCTGCCTGTCCTCGTTCTGTTCCCTTGTGGATACCCTTGCATAGCCATAGATTTTCTTCTCCTGCATATGTTCTTTCCTCCTCTATAAAACGCAGTTTTATATCTGATTCTGTCCGGTCGGATGCTGATACCGTAACCGCCCAAAATACGGGCGTAACGGTATCATGCTCCTTTAAAATGAAATTGGCATCTATCGCCATTAATCAACGATAGATGCCAATTTAAAAGGCAGTAAACCAAAAAGTCTACTGCCTGTATACCATACTCTTCACTCAATATATGCCATGGCTTGCCTCCGACTAATCTAAAATCTCATTTTATTTTAGTCGTTTTTTATAAGATGTCTATCAGCCCCTGACTGCCTCTTTCATGGATCTGACATATTCGCCCACGTGGGACGGCGCTTCTTTTCCGTATTTTTCCATGATCTTTATGATCGCTGAGCCGACTATAGCCCCGTCTGCTATATCCGCCATCTTTTTCGCCTGATCGGGAGTTGATATACCGAAGCCTATAGCGCACGGGATGGATGTATTCTCACGCACGACCTTAATTATGGACGCGAGATCCGTCGTGATCTCACTTCTGGTTCCCGTCACTCCAAGGCTTGAAACTATGTATAGAAATCCCTCAGCTTCCTTTGCTATCATGGCTATACGGTTTTCCGATGTCGGAGCTATGAGTGAGATGAGATCGATACCGTATTTATGGCACACCGGAAGAAACTCTTCCTTTTCCTCATACGGAAGATCCGGAAGTATTATCCCGTCCATTCCTATATCGCTGCATGCTGAGATAAACCGGTCAGCTCCGTAGGAAAAGACCACGTTCGCGTAAGTCATAAAGACCATCGGCGTATCTATATCCTGTCTCAGCTCTCTTACGAGATCAAAGATCTTATCCGTGGTCACGCCTCCTTTAAGAGCCCTCACATTAGCCCCCTGGATGACAGGTCCCTCCGCCGTGGGGTCTGAAAACGGTATTCCAAGCTCTATGAGATCCGCGCCGGCATCTACCGCTTCCCGCACGATCTTCGCTGTTGTCCCAAGATCAGGATCGCCGCAGGTTATAAAAGGAATAAATGCCTTTCCGTTCGCGAAAGCCTTGCTGATATTACTCATCTATATCCTCCCCTCTGTACCGGGCTATTGCCGCGCAGTCCTTATCGCCCCTGCCTGATATCGTAATGACTATGATGCTGTCACTGCTCATACCGGGCGCGATCTTTGTAGCATACGACAGAGCATGCGCCGATTCTATCGCGGGGATTATCCCCTCCGTCTTTGCGAGATACTCAAAAGCGCATACCGCTTCCTCATCGGTTACGGGTACGTACTCCGCCCTGCCTGTGTCATGAAGCCATGCATGCTCAGGTCCTATTCCCGGATAATCAAGCCCCGCAGAGATCGAGTAGACCGGAGCGATCTGCCCGTATTCATCCTGACAGAAATATGATTTCAT
>JAFUWM010000060.1 GCA_017483425.1 Lachnospiraceae bacterium
CAAGGCCATTCATTCAAATATCTGCAGTCCCCCAAAACCCTTGCAAATATTGATATATTTAGGGTATACTATGAGCACTTGGCGTCCGTGGTTTGGACGCCTATGTGCGAATTATACCTAAACACTTAATGAGGTAGTTTCGAATTTAGTGTTTATGGTATACTATGATAACTTAAAGATTCGGAGGGATTATAAATGGGCAGCATAAGGGAAAAATACAATACGGGCAGGACAGTTTTTTCATGTGAGGTTTTCCCTCCGAAAAAAGACCAGCCGATAGAGCCTACAATGGACAGGATCAAGGAATTCAAGGATATAGTTCCCGATTTTCTGTCCGTGACCTACGGAGCCGGCGGAAGTAATGCGGGGCATGCCGTCGAGATCGCGTCCTTTATCAAAAGGGATGTCGGAGTCGAGGTTCTCTCCCATATCACAAGCGTCGGTTTTTCTAAAGCAAAGCTTGATGACGGCCTTAAAAGCTTCAGTGAAAACGGTATTGAAAATGTACTTGCTTTGAGAGGCGACAGACCCAAGACCATGACAGATGAAGAATTTGACAGCCGTGATTTTATACACGCCTCAGACATGGCGGAATATATACAAAAAAACTACCCCGGTTTTACGATCGCCGGAGCCTGCTATCCCGATAAGCATTTTGAGGCCCCAGATTACTACGAGGATATTCTGAATCTGAAAAAGAAAGTCGATAACGGGTGTTCTTTTCTTATATCCCAGCTTTTTTTTGATAATGACAAATTCTTTTTCATGAGGGAAGTCATGAAGAAAACCAACATAAAGGCACCGGTATCCGCAGGCATTATGCCGATCACAAGCGCAAAGATGCTCGGAACCACGGTCACGCTCTCCGGCACCTCGGTTCCAAAGAGCCTGTCCGATATAATCGCAAAGCACGGAGAAAATGATGAGGATATGAAAAAAGCCGGCATCGAGTATGCCATTAACCAGATCCGCGATCTCCTCTCGCACGGTGTGGACGGAATACACCTTTATGTGATGAACAAACCCGAAATCGCGAGAACCATATTCGAAGCGGTCAGATAGCCTCTGATTTCTTATCTCTGGTCATAAGGTCTATAAGCGCGTCTGCCGGCTTCTTATCTTCAAAAAGTATCATATTGACCTCGTTTATTATAGGCATATCAACATTGTGCTTCGCGGCCAGATGCATCGCGGCTTTCGCGGAATAAACTCCCTCGACTACCTGCTTAACCTCTTCCATTGCTTCATCGGCGGTCTTTCCTTTGCCTATAAGTATCCCGGCGCGCCTGTTTCTTGAGTGCATGGAAGCACAGGTAACTATGAGATCACCTATACCCGTGAGGCCCTCGAAAGTCTCTCTTTTGCCTCCTGCCGCCACGCCTAAACGGGCGATCTCATGAATTCCCCTTGTAATAAGCGCCGCCTTGGTATTGTCCCCGTATCCTAAACCGTCTGCGATTCCTGCCGCGAGAGCGATCACATTTTTAAGCGCTCCCCCGAGCTCCATGCCATAGGGATCATCCGATGTATACACCCTGAAAACATCGCTCATGAATATATCCTGTACAAGCTTCGCGTCATCCGTATTCGCTGAGCCTGCCACTATTGCCGTAGGAACACCCATACCGACCTCCTCAGCGTGAGTCGGTCCGCAGAGCACCACGACCCTGCACTGGGGTATTTCCTCCTTTATGATCTCCGAAAGCGTATCAAAGCTCTGATCCTCAAGTCCTTTTGCGACAGAGACTATTATCTGTCCATCCGCTACGGCTTCTTTCATACTCTTTGCCGTACTTCTTGTAAAAGGAGACGGAACCGCGAGTACGATAAGATCCTTTCCCTTAATGGCAGTATCTATATCCGCAGTAAATTCCATGTCCTCGGGAAGTATGATCCCGGGAAGCTTCTCTTTCTGCTCATGGAAAGAATCAAGCATTTCTATCTCTGACACTATCGCGGAATACACGGTTACCTTATGACCGTTATTACTGAGTAGCTTTGCAAGCGCCGTTCCCCAGCTTCCCGCTCCTATTACTCCTATACTCTTCATTTCCCCTCCATCTCGCCTTTCTTAAAAAGATATGTCTTTTTCTCGGTATGCTGCGCAAGCCGCACTATGTTCTGTCTGTGCCTGAATATGGCCATGCCGCACATAAGCGCGGTGAGTATATCACACTCGATCGCGACAGGCGTTGTTATGCTCCCGAAAAAGCCAAGCCTGAACGCTCCCATTATGATGACTTCTATAAGGAATGTGACATATAAGGCAATAGAACCTAAAGATACATAATGTGTTGTAAGGAAGATCCCGAAGAAAACTATAAGTCCTATGAGAACCATGAAAGGATCCATGGTTATGATCCAGCCCGCGGTACAGGCTATGCCCTTACCCCCCTTGAATC
This sequence comes from Lachnospiraceae bacterium, assembly GCA_017483425.1. Taxonomy (GTDB): domain Bacteria; phylum Bacillota; class Clostridia; order Lachnospirales; family Lachnospiraceae; genus NK4A144. The sequence continues at coordinate 2,403 of JAFUWM010000060.1, forward strand.
CAAGATAAAACGGGAAATTGTGTCCCAGGATTGCTCCGGCCGACGCGTACACCTTGATAAGCTGGAGCATCTCAGGGTTTACATCCCTCCTGTAAAATATGGCAAGACATATAATAACGGCCACTATTGTTTTTAACACATCACCGAAAAATGTTATAAGTCCGGCCTTTGTCCCCATTGTACGGAGCATATTTGTGGTTCCGGCGTTTCCCGAACCATGCTCCCTTATGTCTATCCCGTGCATCCTGCCAAGTATGTAGCTGGTCTGGAAAAGCCCGCATATATAGCCTATAACAAGGCATACTATCCTCATTGTCATTTTTCCGTCCTCTCCCTTATCACGAAGCGTATCGGCGTTCCCTGAAACCCGAAAGCCTCCCTTATTCTGTTTTCGAGATATCTCGTATATGAATAATGCATCAGCTTCGCGCTGTTTACAAATATCACTATCGTAGGCGGCTTTACCGACACCTGCGTGGCATAGAGCACTCTCAGCCTCCTTCCCTTATCGGAAGGCGGCTGCTGCATGGTCACGGCCTCGCTTACGATCTCATTCAGCACTCCCGTCTGTATACGTAGGTTCTGATTCGCTATGACGGTATCTATTGATTCAAAGAGCTTCTCCGTCCTCTGCCCGGTCTTTGCCGATATGAAAAGGATCTCCGCATAGGGCATGAAAGACAGGGTCTGCATGATGTCACGGCTCATCTTGTATATGGTCTTGTCATCCTTTTCGACCGCGTCCCATTTATTGACGGCTATTATGACGCCCTTGCCCCTGTCATGTGCTATGCCGGCTATCTTGGCGTCCTGCTCAGCGACTCCCTCCGTACCGTCTATTATAAGCACTACTACATCGGATCTGTCCACGGCGGAAACGGTGCGTGCTATCATATAGGTCTCAAGCTCTTCCTTTATCTTGTTCTTCCTTCTAAGGCCGGCAGTATCCACGAATATATACTCCTTGCCGTTCCGTTTCACTACCGTATCGACGGCATCCCTCGTAGTTCCCGCTATATCTGAAACTATCAGGCGGTCTTTACCTAGATACTTGTTTATGAGCGAGGATTTTCCTACATTTGGTCTACCCACTATGGCTATACGGGGCCTCTCATCCTCTTCCTCCGAAGCGTCCTTTTCCGGTAGAAGTCTCACGACCTCATCCAGCAGGTCTCCGACGCCCGTCTTCTGGTCCGCGGATATCGGTATGGGATCCCCGAGTCCCAGATTGTAAAACTCATAGACATCCGCCTCGAATTTCTTAAAAGAATCGACCTTATTGACGCAGAGGATTACTTTTTTATGGGATTTTCTCAGCATATCCGCGACCTTGTCATCGGAATCCACAAGTCCCATCTGCACATCCGTCATGAAGATTATGACATGCGCCGTATCTATCGCGATCTGAGCCTGCTCCCTCATCTTTGACAGTATGATATCCTTTGAATCAGGCTCTATACCGCCAGTATCTATGACCGTGAACTGTCTTCCGTTCCAGTCAACATCAGCATAGATCCGATCCCTCGTGATACCGGGCTCGTCCTTTACTATCGCTATACGCTCTCCCGCAAGATAATTAAAGAGCGATGATTTTCCTACATTCGGCCTGCCTACTATGGCAACTACAGGCTTCATTATCCACCTCTGTCTTTATATTTTCTCGGTAACTGTTCAAAACCCTTCGGGCTCTGACCAGTTACGCATCCCGCCATTAATAGTTTTGCTTCGCAAAAGGGCGGGCTGCCGACTTTCTGTACGTTTTAGTACGCACTCAGCAGCGGAGTGCTTCGTGCTGTCCTTAGTGACTGCTTTCCTCGTACATCTCAATAAAAGCCGCACCGTCTGATTTTACAATACCTGTCGGAACCTGTAAAGCATCAGACAGTTCACTTACTGTCATATCATCAAGCAGGGTCTCCGTACCGTACCGCAGCAGATTCTCCGGCAGATACAGCTTATCCCCGAGCTCCTTATCCTTAAGCTGATCCAGTATGTCTTTTCCCGTTAGAAGCCCGGCAACCGTTATCAGCTCTCCGAAAAAAACATTTCGTATCGGGTATACTCTGGCACTAATATTAGGATAATATTTGCGCATCCTGTCAGTCAAGTCCCGTATCACAGGACTTATAAGCCTTCCGGTCGCGATACTGAAGCTCCCTTTCTTTTTGCTTACCCCTCTTCCCTTAAGTTCCTCTTCTACCTCATCCAGCAAAAGCCTGACCATGCCAACCCCGTTTTCAAGCTGCAGGTAATCATCATACTTATCTGCCGCGGGAATAGGTATATCCGCGTTTAAGTACCACTCGTCGGACGCATGTATGAAATGTGTGCCGTGCTCCTTATATATCTTATCCTGCCACGCCTCGATCTGCCTGATAACCCCTACAGAATCTTC
>JAFUWM010000061.1 GCA_017483425.1 Lachnospiraceae bacterium
ATGCAGCAGAATTCCCCTCTGGTAAAGGTCGGCGACAGAAATGTCGCTGCCGTGAAAAAGAAGTTGGCGGAGCTTAAGATCCCGATAAAGGCTGAAGATACAGGCTTAAATTACGGAAGAACCGTGGAGTTTTATCCAGAAACGGGTGATTATATCATCAAGGCGGTAGGCAAACCGCCTAAGAAGATATGAATGAAGACAATCAGGTCGACGAGGTTAGCGTTACAAGCGTCGACCCGTCTGATGACAATCAGTTATCGGACGAAACCCCGGGCTCTTACGGGGGAGTGGAAAGAAAACCGGAGCCGCTTCACCTTAAGACAAAGCCCATACCCGCCATAGTTACACTGCTTGGCGGGAGTGTTGTCGCAATAGATGTTTTTATACAGCAGCTTGATTTCAGGAAATCACTGGTGATCATACTTGCAAGCCTTGTGGTCTTTCTTGTGGCGGGAGAGATAGTCAAACTCCTGCTTGACCGCATAGAGCTTCCAAATCCGGATGCAGTCGACGCAGACGGAAATGTAATACAAAAAGGAAAGAGCGGAGGAGATGAAGAATCTGACGTTTCAGAAAACGGACAGTCAGCTTCGTCCGAAACCACGGAAGGTTAGGCAATTACAGGTTCTGATCCGCTCGAGGATAAAAACTGATGGATGAGGTCGGAAGACAGAAGCTTTGGAGCGAATACGGAAAGAACAAATCGCCCCAGCTCAGAGAAAAGATCATAGTTGAATATGCTCCGCTTGTGAAGGTCGTAGCCGGAAGACTTTCGATGTACTTAGGGTACAATGTTGAGTATGATGATCTGGTCGGCTACGGAGTATTCGGTCTGATCGATGCTATTGATAAATTCGATCCGGAAAAAGCGGTTAAATTCGAGACGTATGCGTCACTTCGTATAAGGGGAGCCATACTTGACCAGATCCGCAAGATGGACTGGATCCCCCGAACCATAAGGCAGAAGCAGCGTCAGATTGATGATGCGATAAAGAAGATAGAATCCGAAACCGGAGAAGCTGCACGTGATGAGAAAGTAGCAAAAGAGCTTGGCATATCGGATAACGAATATGCCGACTGGCAGTCGCAGATGGCCGTTACAAACGTCATATCGCTTGATGAGTTTAATGAAAACTCCACTGAGGACGGAAGCGGCGGACGCGAGACTATAGCCGATAACAAAGCAGGTCCGGAAGAAGTACTGGAAGAAAAGGAATTAAAGAAAACACTCGCGGACGCGCTGGAGCTTCTTACGGAAAAGGAAAGAAAGGTCATACTCCTTTATTACTACGAGGAGCTTACACTGAAGGAGATAAGCAATATACTGGAAGTGTCAGAATCAAGGGTGTCCCAGCTTCATATCAAAGGCCTCGCCAAAATGAAAACGAAGATGGGCAGATATATGGGAGTTTTAGGCGCCGGAGCATAGGTTTTTAATAAGGATAGAGGGTTGCTATGTCAGAGAGAAGGAATGGATATTTTCAGTTAGAATTACACCCTGATGGTACTTACATTCATTTTTTTCCCGCTTTAGATGACGGTGAGCCTCTTAATCCGAGAGAAATGGAAGACTATCTGGCGACGAAAAGGATCGGCTATGACCGCATAGCTGTTCTTGCCGAAGCGCAGAAGAATACTGATGTAACGGTCCGTCTTAATACTGAGAAAATGCGTCCTGTTGACGAGTTTATGACCTTTTCGGTTTCTGATGATCTCATGAGTGTCGTATGCCGTTTTTATCCCCCGTCATTAGGCGACGGTTCACTTGATGAAAAGGGAAAGTCTGTCACGGGCGGACTCATGAGTGTCGACGAGATAAAGAATGACCTTAAATATAATCAGATAACCGCTGAGCCTGACATCGACGCGATCAATAGTTTCCTGAATAATAAAAAATACTGTACCGACTATGTACTTGCGAAAGGTACTCCCGTAACCGCGGGAATAGACGGATATGTAGAGTATATGTTTGATACCGACCCGGTGGCAAGACCAAAGACCAACGAAGACGGTTCGGTAGATTTCCATGCGCTGAATTCAGTAAGGGCGTGCGCTGAAGGGCAGGTTTTGGCAAAGCTTCATAAGGAAGTTCCGGGATCTCCCGGATACAATGTTTTCGGTGAGATGATAATGCCGAATACCGTCAAGGCGGCGGCTATAAAGCATAGCAAGGGCTCGACTCTTTCAGAGGATGGAGTTCTCACAGCAGATGTGAACGGACATGTGAGCCTTACTGATGGAATGGTCTTTGTTTCAAGCGTACTTGAGCTTGCGGATGTCGATGTATCGACCGGGGATATAAACTATGACGGAAACCTCCTTGTAAACGGGAATATCACTACAGGCTACAAGGTAAATGTGACCGGAGATGTCGAGGTCAGAGGCGTAATAGAGGCTGCGGAGGTCACTGCGGGCGGTCAGGTCACAGTTGCGAAAGGGATCAATGGAATGGAAAAAGGCAGGATTAAAGCCGGTCATTCCGTTATAGCGAAATATATAAATTCCGCAGAGGTAGAGGCAGGCGGAATGATCCAGTCCGAACTTGTGCTGAATTCTAAGATATCCGCAAAAGACTGCATCAAGGTTGAGGGACGCAAGGGCTTTATTACCGGCGGCGTGGCGCGCGCGGGCAATAAGATCGAGGCAAAGACCATAGGAAGTGACATGGGAGCCCCGACATCTGTCGAAGTGGGTATAGATCCTACGCTTAAGGCAAGAAGGAATAAGCTTATAAAGGAAAATGAGGAGCTTCGGGCGACACTTGCCCGTACCGAGCCTGTTCTGCTTGCTACTGTTGACAGGTTAAAGCGCGGGGACAAGCTTCCTCCCGATCAGTTAAAGAAAATGCAGGATCTTAACAAAGTGATCCAGAGCCAGAAAGCAACGCTTCAGGCAAATATGGAAGAGCTTGACCAACTGGAGCTTTCATTTGACAACGAAACAATATCAGAGGTTGTTGTGCTTGGTGTGGCCTACGCGGGCACACATATAATAGTTTCCGATGCAAACCTTACACTTAAGAAGGATTATCAGTATTGCAGATTTAGAAGAGAGGGCGCCGATGTGCGTATGATGGGTATCTGATCATGGCTATAGCTCCTGTATTTTATAACGGAATGATTTCCACTACTCCGGATATCGCGAATATAAGAATGGCAGATGATGCCAAAGCTGCCGCTATGCAGGTAAACAGTGAGAGCGAGGTGCAGCAGGAGGCAGAGGAGCATGTAAATCAGGTTCGGGACAAGGATAATGCCGACGGGGCAGAGTCCGAATCCGACGCGTCAGGCGGAAGCCGGAATGAATATGCGGGAGACGGAGGAGCCAGAAGGCGCAAAAAAGGCGATTCGTTCGGTAAAATGGTAAAAAAGCAGCAGGGAGGCTTTAGCATCTCGATATGACGGCGATACAGATACTGCTCCTGATAGCCGGAGCAGTTATTTTTGCCCTTGGATTCATAATACCCACAGGCAGGGATCAGGGCGGGTTTGATACAGCCAAAGAGAAAAAAGAATACAGCGAGAAGCTAAAGGAGATCACCAACAATGAACTGAAGGAAGCTTCCCGCAGGGTAAGAGACATTATCGATGAAGAGGTGTCTCTTTCTCACGATAATTCAGCGAGATCTCTGGAAAAGCTTACCAATGAAAAGATCATAGCAATAAACGAATACGGCAAGACCGTAACGGACGAGATCGAGCGAAATCACAAGGAAGTGGTGTTTATGTATGATATGCTTAATAATAAAACCACTGACTTAAAGAACACGATCAGAAAATACGAAAGTATCGAAAAAGCCGCGAAAGAAAAAAGGAAGCCCGCTCCCAAGAGTGAGCCCGCGGAAAACATACATATTCCCAAGATGTTTGCAGCTCCCGAGGGCGCAGGAGATATAAAGGGCGGATCGGATGATCTCGCTGCATCTGTAGTAAACGGGAAATACGGCAATGATATATTGAGGCTTCATAATGAAGGCGTATCCGAGGTTGATATAGCAAAGAAGCTCGGCATTGGCGTCGGGGAGGTCAGACTTGCGATAAGCCTTAACGATACAGGGGCAAAGGATGAGGCTTAAGACATATTTAAAAGGGCTTGGGCTCGGAATATTCGTGACGGCTCTCATAATGTCGCTTACGTCCAAAGAGGCAAAGAGCGAAATGACGGACGCGGAGATCATAAAAAGGGCATCAGAGCTTGGGATGGTATCCGAGAACGCCATGCTTTTAAAGGAAGCGCAGGCGCTTGCTGATAACGCGGCCGATGCCGCAAAAAAGAATACCGAAAACACGGCAGCCATGGTATCAGCCAATTCTTCCGCCGTATCAGGTAACAGTAATGACAGCAAAGCAGCAGTCAGTGTCAACGGGCAGATCAGCGGCAATAAAACCGTAAGCAGCAACGGGGAGATAGTTGATGTAAACCCCAAGCCCGATGCTATGAAGACGGTATCTGCGGACAAAGCTACGGAAAAAGAGGATAAGGCGGCTACCGCCGGAGCCCAGGCAGGGCAGAGTACACCTTCACAGACCGCAATTTCTCCGGCTGCGCTTCCCACTACAGGTAAT
>JAFUWM010000062.1 GCA_017483425.1 Lachnospiraceae bacterium
AAAAAAGCTGAAAGGGTATTAAGAAATTATCAACACCTGCCGATATAAAGTGTAACAAAAAGTCCAAGCAGTTCGGAGCAAGCGGATCCTGCAGACTCTGCTGTCAGGCTGGGAAGGCCGGTCGGGTGGCACGACAAGGAGCGTAACTTTGACAAAGGACTAATACGATCAGGAGGATTACCAGATATGAAAGCGGTAAATCTGAAATAAAGGGTGTGTGGCACTTGACCATACACCCTTTATTCATGGTTTCACAGTAGCGATCCTGTCCTTTATTTCCTTTAATACATCATATGGGTATGAACGGAAGAAAGTATTGTATTCATTTGTCACGTCATGCGCAAACTCTTCATCTTCCCATAGCGAGGTATTGCACACATCATATGAAAGATCCGGCCAGAGTATGCTTTTTGCGTTATCGGTATAAAGCTTTGAAAAGCATATAAAATCCGCTGCCAAAGACGCATATCTGCTTTCTGCCGTTATCACGGTCACTGTATCGTCAAGACAGACCGAGCAGGGCTGGCCTTCGGCAAAAACCGGACATTTGGTTATATACCATTTGCCGGATTCATCATGCATATCGTCCACAAACCTGTCCATGTAAGCCAGACTCTCCGCGAAGCTCACGATATTTCCGGATTTTATCTCATGTGACAGGTCTTCTGATTTTTTGGCTGTTCCCGAATCAATCCATCCCTGATAAAGCGTCCTCATCTCATCAGCCGCGTCTACCGGGTTTTCGGTTTCTTCACTGTATTCCGCCACGGCAAGCATGGGAAGAACCGGACTGTCTTCATCCACAGCGGTAAAGTACTTCCCGCTTGCTTCCGGCGAATCAATGTATTTCTCACCGAGCGCGGAAAAATCCTCCCATGTTACTACCGCGTCAATATCCTTTTGTGTTATGCCTGCCTGCTCCAGAGCCTCAAGATTCCAGTACTGGACGGCAGCCCCCATCCTGAAGGGAACCCCGTATCTCTTGTCATTGGTTCCTTTATATACGTCTACCCTTGCCACATGTACATCATACCTGTACGGAGCCAGAGCCACGTCAAGAGGATAAAGCCATTTATCAAGCCCCTCTGACACCTCAGCGAACCTGTAAGCGTCGACATCACATATATCAGGCGCTCCCTCTCCGCTCCTGAGGCTCTCGATAAGCTTTTCGTGAAGCTCGTCATAGGGATACGTGTTGAATGTGATCTCGAGAGTATAATCCGGATCCTGATCGTTCCACTGCGTCAGAAGCTTGCGATAATACTCAATATGAGCCTTATCATACGTCCAAAGCTCCAGATGTCTTCCGTCCGGATCTCCATCCGTTATGGCATCTCCCGATACCGAACCATCCGAATCCCCTGATGCCGACCTGCCTTTTGCAGTAACCCCTGCGCTCAGAACTTCAGCACTTTCCTGTCCGGGATTATTAAGCTCTGTCTGCACGGCACCGCCGTTCAGGGCTCCTCTGACCGTACCGGCAAACCTTGATTCCCCGACCGGACTGTCAGGTCTTTCACAGCCTCCTGTCAAAAGGATCAAAGCCGTTATTACGATAAATGCGCAAATGCGCTTTAAATGAAAGGTATCATTCTTCACCATAGAACCCTTCGGAACTCATTTTTCTCCATTTCTGATACATTTCTTTATAGTTCTTCTTTATAAAGCTACGAATTTTCGATATGTCTTTATCACTTAGACTCCCCTTTTTCTGAAGTTCTGTATCACCATTTTTTCTTACAAAAAATTTTGCAGCCACCTCCGCCGACAATTCCGGATTTCCTGCATGTACATGCATAGCCTCAACTATACAATGCGATGTAAAATACAGATAATATCCTGCCACCATATAGTTGTAGTATTTTGGCACTTCCTATACCTCCAGAAATTCTTTATTCCTGTTATATAACTCCATAACGACATCAATTTCTATATCATCCATTGTTGTTTCAATAACTCTATCCTTAGAATCAATGATCATAGTGCTGTCAGGATAATCGATATTCATGACCCGGTATCCTGATTCAATGCAGGTAAACGCGTAACCGTCTACGATCATATCCGCATTGTCAGCTATTTCTTTAACTGCATTACTCATAAGATATTCTCACCTTCTTTATATTCTTAAGAAATACATCCGGATCAATACACAAGTTTTTCAGTATAGGAATAAGATCAATATATTCTTCTTCCTCATCTTCTTCCGTGTCATACTTTGCCATTACTACTATGTTTCCGTGATTCCATTTCTTTATTTTCGTATATTTCTCAAGGTATGGTGATGTCATGAACCTAATATTCTTTCCGGCGTATTGAAACGATGTATATGTCCGATCACTTGTTAATACAGCCTCATCTCCCATCATGCATTCCCTCCTCTAATAACTCTAGTTTATTATCTGACTCAGTCCGGTCGGATGCTGATACCGTAACTCGGCAAAAGACGCCTCGAACGGTATCATGCTCCTTTCAAGATTATTAAAAACTATAATTTGAATTGTACCACACATACTGATAGGCACGCCAGATTTGTAAATCTCTTGACAAATATTGAATATGCCACTATATTATTTCATTGTTTGGAAGCGAAGGGGCTCACTCAAAAGGAGTGGGCTTGTTTTTTGTCAGGGA
>JAFUWM010000063.1 GCA_017483425.1 Lachnospiraceae bacterium
CAGAGATCCTGCAGCTCACAGGTTCCGTTTGCCGGACAGCTCATACAGTCCTGATTATCATATGAAAGTATCAGGCTCAGCATCTGTTTGCGGTAGCGCGTGAGTCGTTCGCTCACGGTATTTATGACCATGCCGTCCCTGACCTTGGTACGGCATGCCGCAAGCAGCTGGTCATACCCACAGACTTCCACCATGCAGATGCGGCACATTCCTATATCCGACACACCCTCCATGTAGCAAAGCCTGGGTATGCTTATCCCATTCTCATCCGCGGCCTGCAGGATAGTCTTCCCCTCAGGGACTTCGTATTTCTTTTCGTTTATCGTGATCGAAATCATTCGCCCCTTCCTCCTTCCATCGTGCCGCAGCCGTAATGATCGCATCTTAAGCATCTTCCCGCCTCGCGCATGGCTTCCTCATACGTCATGGGAAGCTCGACAAAATCAAAGCTCATGCATCTCTCAAACGGATCCTTCTCCTCTATCTCCGCCCTGCCTGTAGGGATGCATGGATTAGGAAGCGCCGGAGGCGCTGCGGCTTCGCACGCCACCTTGTGATGATAGCCCAGATACTCGTCGATATTATATGCCGCCACCTGTCCGGCGGCTATGGCATTTATCGCGGTGGAAGGCCCTGTCACACAGTCGCCGCCTGAAAACACCCCGTCCATGTCCTTAACAAAGCATGCCGTATCGGCGACGATCCTGCTCCTTACGGCGGGTACACCGGATTCCTCAAAATGTGCTGTGTCGCTCCTCTGCCCTACACCAAGGATAAGGTAGTCACATTTGAACCTGTACGGATAATTGCTGGAGTGCTCTGTCTGGACCATCCCGAACTTATCATACTCACCGACGATCTCCGGCTGCAGCCAGACTGCGCTGACCTTGCCGTCATCATCCGTTTCTATATTGAGGAAGCTTAAGAGGGTCCTGAACCTGACACCCTCCTGCATAGCTCCCTCTATCTCGCTTGCAAGCGCCGTTAAATCATCCCTCTTTCTTGTGAACACATGGATATCCTCCGCATTGAGCCTGACCGCGGTACGCGCCGCATCCATGGCTACATTTCCCCCGCCGATAAGGACGACCTTTTTATCCGTGAGATCCGGGGGATTTCCGTTTGCCACAAGCTGCAGGAAATCCGCGGCAGGTATTACATTTTCAGCATCGGCGTTTTCCATAGGCATCCGGTTTCCTATCTGGGCGCCGAGTCCAAGATATACAGCGTCGTGCTGATTCCTTATCTCATCAAACGTGATGTCCCTTCCGACCCTGACATTGCATTTGAGCTCTATATCCCCCGCGGAAAGTATGGCTCTTATATCCTCATCAAGCCTCTCCTTTGGCAGACGGTATTCCGGTATGCCGTATCTGAGCATGCCTCCGGGCTTTTCATGCTCCTCGTAGACCACCGCCTTGTGTCCCATGAGCGCAAGAAAATAAGCCGCCGTAAGTCCCGAGGGACCTCCTCCGATGATGGCGATCTGCTTTCCCGTCGCGACGTTCTTTGGCGGGTTCGGCACCTTGTCCGCAGGCGACTGATCTACCGCGTATTTCTTCAAGCCTCTGATGTTTATGGGTTCATCTATGATCCTTCGGCGGCATTTCCTCTCACATGGGTGCTCGCAGACCATGGCGCATGCCGTAGGGAAAGGATTGCGGTTTCTTATCATCTTTACCGCGCCCGCATAGTCACCCTCTTTTATCAACGCGACATATCCGGGCACATCAACGTGCGCGGGACAAAGCGTGAGACAGGGTATGGTCTGTGTCACGTTTTCGACGCAGCGTCTTTTTTTGATATGGCTTTCGTACTCATCCGCAAATTCATCCAGACTGTCCAGGATAAGATCCGCTCCCATCACGCCGACCGCACAGTCCGCGCTCTCTGCGATCATGAGGCACATGTCTTTCATCTTCTCAAGTGTCTCTTCCGTCGCGTCACCGTTTAATATGCTGCTTAAAAGCCTGTCCACCTCCACGAGACCGTCACGGCACGGGACACATTTCCCGCAGGACTGATTCATCGAGATCTGCAAAAGCGAGCGGTACAGCGCCAGAGGGCACATTCCCGGCGGGTACGAGCTCATCCTTGAGCGGAATCTGTGCAGTACCACATCTATCCGCTCATTCATATTTCCTCTTTCATTTAATCTTTTCAAAACACTGCTCCTCTATAAAACAAATTCTATCTGCCGTGACTCCATTCTCTCATCGAATTTGATGATAACATTTTTTAATAAAGATTGCCATTTTTCCTCTTCGCAAGTATAATAGGTCTCCGTGAAAAGACAAAAGCTTTGAAAAAGGAAGAAATCATGCGAAAAATGGATCGTTCAAGAATACTGTACTTAACAAACAGCGCGGCTATCGCCGCACTATATGTCGTCCTTACCCTTGCTTTTGCGCCAATATCCTATGGCTCAATGCAGGTTAGGATCTCCGAGATGCTTACCATACTCCCGCTGTTTACCTCAGCAGCCATCCCCGGTCTTTTTGTGGGATGTCTTATATCCAATATACTGGGCGGATCCATCGCTATCGATGTGATATTCGGAAGCCTTGCCACTCTTATCGGCGCCGCGGCAGGCTATCTGCTGAGAAAGAACCGGTGGCTTGTTCCCATACCGTCAATTATTTCAAATACCATCATCGTTTCCCTCATTCTTAAGTACGGATATGGTATAAATATTCCCCTGTATCTTCAGATGATCTATGTGGCTGCGGGAGAGATCGCAGGCTGCTATATCCTTGGGGAGCTCCTGGCTTCCATACTTAAACCCGTCAAGGGCTATATCTTTGGTTTTTCTCAGGAATAACAATAGAGCCGGCGCAGCTACTGCATTTTTATGATGTCATCGAGATTGGAAACCTCTGTTATCTCTATGTTTTTGATATCCGAGAGGGATTTATGATTGGCTTTTGGCAGTATGACTCTGGTAAATCCAAGCTTCTGCGCCTCAAGCACGCGTCTTTCACACATTGACACGGCACGGATCTCACCGGATAGTCCTATCTCGCCGAAGGCTGCGGTATCTTTGTCTATGGCGGAATTCTTGAATGAAGAGATCACCGCCATCACTACCGCAAGATCCGTTGCGGGCTCGGAAACCCTCATCCCCCCGGCTATATTCACATAAGCGTCGGACTGTGACAGCCTCAGACCCACACGCTTTTCAAGGACAGCCATGAGCATGCTCACCCTTTTATAATCCAGTCCGGTGGCTTCCCTTCTGGGGAAACCGAAGCTCGTATTGTCCGTAACCAGCGCCTGTATCTCTATGAGGAGGGGTCTTGTTCCCTCCATTACGCACGTTACTATATTGCCGCTTGATCCTACAGCCCTGCCTGACAGCATATATTCCGAGGGATTTGCCACCTCCCGGAGTCCGTCCTGTCTCATCTCGAAAACCCCGATCTCGTTTGTCGAGCCGAAACGGTTCTTTACTGCCCTTAGTATCCTGTAGCTCCCCTGAAGATCCCCTTCAAAATAAAGCACGGTATCTACCATATGCTCCAGTACCTTGGGGCCCGCGACAGATCCGTCCTTGGTGACATGACCTACTATGAATATCGTGATCCCGAGGCTCTTTGCTATGCGCATGAGCACGGCGGTGGATTCCCTCACCTGCGAGACTGATCCCGCAGCGGACTCCACTCCCTCATTCATCATGGTCTGTATGGAATCTATGACTACAAAGCCCGGTTTTCCCCGCTCTATCACGGATACGGCATCATCAAGCGAAGTTCCGCAGAGCAGACGGAATTCCTTCCCGAAATCCCCGAGGCGCATTGCCCTCATTTTTATCTGCTTTTCCGACTCCTCACCCGAAACATAGAGGATGCTCGCTCCCGACAGTGAGATGTGCCTTGCGGCCTGCAGAAGTATGGTGGACTTGCCTATGCCGGGATCTCCGCCCACCAGTATGAGTGAGCCCTGCACGATCCCCCCTCCGAGCACTCGGTCAAATTCCTTTATCCCTGTTAAGGTTCTGTGCTCATCCGACAGCTCTATTTCATCAAGTCTTACCGGTTCAGGTTTTTTTGACAGAACTGCGCCCTTTGCCCTGCTCTTAGAAACGGAGGCTCCCGGAGCCTCCGTCATCGTATTCCATTCGTGACACATGGGGCACTGTCCGAGCCATTTGGCAGACTCATGCCCGCAGTTCTTACAGAAATATACCGTGTCAGCCTTTGCTTTTGCCATGATCAGGCTTTTATAACCTCCACTGAAACCTTGCCCGCATCCTGAAGCTCCACGCCAAATGAGAGCTTCCCGCCGAGATTTGAAGCAATGACACCGATGCTCTCTCCCGATACCTTTACATCATAGCTTGTCTGCGGCTCCACGCCCACGGTTATCTGGGCATCATCCTTGCCTTCAGCCTCAAATGAAAGACCTGTATCTGTCTTTTTTAAGGCCGTGACATTCGTACCCGGAACCGACTCGTAAACAAGCACCTCATCCCGCTCAAGGCGCGTTATCTCATTATAGGTCTTTACCTTGTATGAGCCTCCGTCAGCCTTGAAATCCTCCTGCTTCTTTTTTTCCGGCAGAGTGTAATCCCCGAAAGACAGGGAGCCGTCCGCCTCTTTCCTGATAAGGTCAGCCATTTTTACCTCCTTCTCTGAATACAAGTTTATGTCTGGCTGTTGTTGATAGTTCTGAATATTATCTTATTATTATTTTTATTTTTACTAACGGCCACGCTTACGCTGTCTCCGTTTTTGATCCGTCCTGTAAGTATCTCCTCTGACAGAGGATCCTCTATCTCGCTCTGTATCATGCGCCGGAGGGGTCTGGCTCCGTATTTTCTGTCGGAGCCCTTTTTGACGATGTACTCCTTTGCCTTGGGCGTGATCCTGACCTTGATATCAAGCTCCGTCTTAGCCCTTTCGATGAATTTCCGGGACAGAAGCTGTACTATCTCCTCCATGTCCTTCTCGCCAAGCTGTCTGAAAACGATTATATCATCTATACGGTTTATGAACTCCGGCTTGAATATCCGCTTTACTTCGTCCATGACATCGCTTTTCATCTTTTTATAGTCATGCTCCGCGTCATCCGAAGCCCCGAAGCCCAGTTTTTTGGGTTCGACTATCTTCTGCGCCCCGGCGTTTGAAGTCATGATTATGACCGTATTGCTGAAGCTGACCTTTCTTCCTTTGGAATCTGTAATGCGCCCGTCATCCAAAACCTGAAGCAGCACGTTGAATACATCCGGATGCGCCTTTTCTATCTCGTCAAATAAAACGACTGAGTACGGATGCCGTCTGACTTTTTCCGAGAGCTGTCCCCCGTTTTCAAATCCCACATACCCCGGAGGGGAACCTATCATTTTTGATACCGAGTGAGACTCCATAAACTCGGACATATCAACCCGTATGAGCGCGTCCTCGCTTCCGAAAAGCGCTTCGGCAAGAGCCTTTGAAAGCTCAGTCTTGCCGACACCCGTGGGACCCAGGAATAAAAAGCTCCCGACAGGCCTCACCGGATCCTTAAGTCCTACTCTGCCTCTTTTTATCGCCTTCGCCACACATCTTACGGCTTCATCCTGTCCTACGACCCTTTGGTGCAGTATGGATTCAAGCTTTAAGAGCCTCTCATTTTCCTTTTCCGTGATACGGGATACCGGGATCTTTGTCCACATGCTTACGATATCGGCTATATCCTCTTCCGTCACAGTCTTCCGGTCGCTGCCCGTCCTCTTCAAAGCCCTTTCTCTGAGCCTTGACAGACTTTTCTCTTTCTTTTGCTGCTCCCTGTATATCTCGCCCGCCTTGACGAAATCAGATGTCTTGATCGCGTTTTCCTTTGCCGCGGCCATTTGCCCGATCTCGGATATAAGCTCCTCCTCGGCTTTGGATATCGAAGTCTCGCCTATATGCTTTTTCGATGCCGCTTCATCCATTACATCTATCGCCTTATCGGGAAGAAACCTGTCATTTATATACCTCTCTGACATCTTTACGGCAGCGCGCACGGCCTCAGGCGTGATCTCTACACCGTGATGCTCCTCATATTTATGCTTTATCCCCATAAGTATGGATACCGCTTCCTCTTCACTCGGCTCTTCCACGGTGACCGGCTGGAATCTGCGCTCTAAAGCCGCGTCCTTTTCGATATATTTGCGATATTCATCTATGGTCGTAGCTCCTATCATCTGAAGCTCGCCTCTTGCAAGCGACGGCTTCAGGATATTGGATGCGTCCATGGCGCCTTCCGCTCCGCCTGCCCCGATAAGGGTATGAAGCTCATCGACAAACAGGATTATATTTCCCGCGTCTATGACCTCAGCGATCACACGCTTGATCCTCTCCTCGAACTCACCTCTGTACTTGGAGCCCGCAACCATAGCTGACAGGTCTATGGATACCACCCTCCTGTCCTTGATAAGAGGAGGCACTTCCCCCTCAGCTATCCTGAGAGCCAGCCCCTCAACTATCGCCGTCTTTCCTACTCCGGGTTCCCCCAGGAGACAGGTATTATTCTTTGTCCTCCGTGAAAGGATCTGTATCGTCCGCTGTATCTCGGTGTCCCTTCCTATGATCGGATCGAGTTTTCCCTCTCTCGCGAGTGCCGTCATATCCCTGCTGTACCTGTCAAGCATGGGGGTCTCACCGGAATCCTCGTCCTCCATAGGTCTCATGCCCCTCTCATAGCTTCCCGGATGGTCAATGCCCATTGCGGACACCGTATCATCAAAGAGCTTCTGTATCGAAACACCCATGGTATTCATGAGCCTGACCGCGGTATTGTCCCCCTCTCTGAGCAGGGCAATAAGGATATGCTCGGTACCTATCGCGTTCGCGGCGAAGTTTCTGGCTGTATCACCGGCAAGTGAGAGTATCCTTGCGGCTCTGGGAGTGAATCCGTCCCTTTCCGCAACCGACGTGTTCATGTCCGAGTCCATCGGAGCTACAAGCTGCTCTGTGAGAAGCTTTATATTCTCCGCCGTGACCTTATTCATCACAAGAACCTTTGATGCCAGTCCGGTTCCCTCCCGCAGCAGTCCCATGAGCAGATGCTCGGAGCCTATGTAATTCTGACCCAGCTCGGCGGATGCCTGCTTCGCAAGCGCTACAGCCGCCTCTGCCTGTTTTGTATATTCTTCAAACATTGTTCTAATATTGAGATAATATTATAATCTCTTAATGCGTGCTACAGCCTCAGCTGTATTCTCATGTGTACCGAATGCCGTAAGCCTGAAATAGCCTTCTCCCGAGGGACCAAAGCCTGATCCGGGTGTTCCCACTACATTTGCATCCTCAAGCATATGGTCAAAGAAATCCCAGCTTTTCTTACCATCCGGGGTCTTAAGCCATATATACGGCGCGTTCACGCCCCCGTATACAGTATAGCCCGCTGAAACAAGCGCATCTCTGATAGTTTTGGCATTCTCCATATAGTAGGAGACAAGGGTTCTTATCTCCGCCTGACCCTCTGCCGTATATACCGCAGCTCCGGCTTTTTGCTGGATATAGGGCGCTCCGTTAAACTTGGTTCCGTGCCTTCTGGCCCAGAGTCCGTGAAGCTGAACCCCGTCCGCGTCCTTTAAGTCCCTGGGAACCACTGTGTAGCCAAGCCTCGTTCCCGTGAAGCCCGCATTCTTTGAGAATGAATGTATCTCTATCGCACAGGTTCTTGCCCCGTCGCACTCATATACGGAATGAGGTACATCCTCTTCCGAAATATATGACTCATACGCCGCATCATATATTATGACTGACTTATGCTCATTCGCGTAATCAACCCATTTCTGCAGATCGGACTTCGCCATAGCCGTCCCCGTAGGATTATTGGGTGAACAGATATAGATGATATCCGGAGCTTCTTCAGGAAAATCGGGAACGAAGTTATTATCCGCTGTACACGGCATGTATATCACATCGCTCCAACGCTCGGTCTTTTCATCATAGGTCCCGGTTCTTCCCGCCATCACGTTTGAGTCAACATACACCGGATATACGGGATCACATACAGCTATCCTGCAGCCTTCATCAAATATTTCCTGGATATTCCCGGAATCGCTCTTTGCGCCGTCTGAAACAAATATCTCGTCAGCGGCTATATCGCATCCTCTTTTCTTATAATCGTTTTCCGCTATGGCATTTCTTAGGAAATCATAGCCCAGATCCGGCGCATAGCCCTTAAACGCTTCCTTTGAAGCCATTTCATCAACCGCTCCGTGCAGCGCCTTGATCACCGACGGCGGAAGAGGCTGTGTCACATCCCCTATGCCAAGTGAGATCACTGTCCTGTCAGGATTGGCTTCCTTATAAGCGGCAACCTTTTTAGCTATTGTAGAAAAAAGATAGGATCCCGGAAGTTTCAGATAATTTGGATTCGCTTTAAGCATTTATAAATACTCCTTACATAATTTTATATAGTAGTAATAATTATATACCTTATGAGACTCTCAAGGAAAGCTTCAGAATGTTCCTTCAAATACCGTCTCTGCCGGCCCCGTCATATAGACGCATCCGTCGTCCTCATTCCAAAGTATATGCAGATCTCCGCCTTTTAGTTTTATGTCAACTTCTCTGTCAGCTAGATCATTCAAAACAGCCGCTACTGCTGATGCGCAGGCACCTGTCCCGCAAGCCATAGTTTCACCTGATCCTCTCTCCCAGACACGCATGGACAAATGCCCCCTGTCTATGACGTTGATAAACTCGGTATTGACCCTTTCGGGAAAAATAACATTGTGCTCATATAACGGGCCTATTTCCTCTAATTTCAACATGTTTATATCTTCGTCCATAAAAATAACACAGTGCGGATTACCCATTGAAACGCATGTGATATTATATTCTTCCCCATTGATAGCGAGTGGTATTGAAATGACCCTTTCTGCTTCTCCGATCCCCTTTATAACAACAGGTATTTTTGAAGCTTCAAGAATCGGACTACCCATATTAACAGTAGCTCCGGAGACTGCGTTTTTATTTATGTCAACCTCGAGTTCCAGTTTCTTTATCCCTGATCCGGTAAGTATGTCTATACTCGTCTTATCAGTGAGTCCATGGTCATAGACATATTTCCCGACGCATCTTATCCCGTTTCCGCACATCTTCCCCCTGGAGCCGTCGGCATTATACATTTCCATTTCAAAATCCGCCTTGTCTGTCGGATTTATGAATATGATGCCGTCCGAGCCTATCCCTTTGTGCCTGTCTGAAAGCTTTATCGAAAGCTCCGTCTTATCCTCATCCGCCACAGACTCCTCTCCGGTATATATGTAGATGTAATCGTTTCCGCACCCATGCATTTTGGTAAACTTCATATTTCTCCCCCTAATATCTGTCTATCAGCAGTACCATCCGGGCCGCTTCCACGAGTCCGGTTCCCGTATCCATGCTTGTTTTCTGCAGATATCTGTGCGCTTCCTCTTCCGTCATGCTGTTCCTTTCTATAAGGACTGCCTTTGCTTCGTCTATGATATCCTGTTCCTCTTTGGATCGGGTCTTAGGCATTGATCTGCGTTTGCGTTTCCTGCGCTCCGCAGCTTCCAGCAGCATGGAAAGTGTCTCTATCATATCTCCTGCTTTTATTGGCATCTCCACGCAGACTATGTCCTGCCCGAGAGCCTCCTGCAGATTTGCCCTGCCTGCGACAAGCATCATATCAAAATCTGCCGGCAGATTCTCCTTTAACTCATTATACATCATATCCGGAAATTTATATCCACAGACAACTATCCCCTCGCTGAGCTCGTCTATAGCCGCCATTACCTGCGCTCCGGTCGTGCATAATGAGACAACCTTAAAGCCCGACCTTACGAGCAGGCTTTTTATCATCTGTGCGTTTTGTGCCTTTGGGAAAGCTACGATGATCCCGATCATCTTCAGATCTTATAAAGATATTCGTCCACTTCCCACCGAGAGACGTGAGCGCAGTAATCCGCATACTCCGCCCTCTTGGCAGCAATGTATTTCTCCGTGATATCGGCTCCCAGGACTCCCTTTATAAGCTCATCCTTTTCAAGCGCGTCTATCGCCTCGCCCAGGGAACCCGGGAGAAGCCGGATCCCGTTTTCAGCCCTGTCCGCAGCGCTCATCTTGAAGATATTGCCCTCTACGGGCTCGCCGGGATCCGTATGATTTTTGATCCCGTCAAGCCCCGCTGCCAGACATGCCGCAAGCGCCAGGTAAGGATTCGCCGAGGAATCAGGGCTCCTAAGATCGATCCTTGTATGCTCCTTCATATTTGACGGCACCCTGATCAGCGCGGTACGGTTGGTAAAGCTCCACGCGGTATAGACCGGAGCCTTGTCCTGTCCGGGATTAAGTCTTTTATATGAATTGACCGTAGGATTGGTAAGAGCAGTCAGCGCATCAACGTGCGCCATCAGTCCGCCTATGAAATATCTTGCCGTATCAGACAGCCCGTCCGCCGAATCCTTGGAATAGAATATATTCTCCCCGTCTTTTTTCAGCGAGAAGTTAAGATGCATGCCCGATCCGTTCAGATCAGTACGGGGCTTCGGCATAAAGGTCGCATGCAGCCCGTGCCGCCTTGCTATGGTCTTTACCGCAAATTTAAAGGTCTGTACATTATCAGCGGTTTTTATCCCCTCGTCAAACATGAAATCTATCTCGTGCTGCGCCGGGGATTTCTCATGCTCCGAGGATATTATCTCAAATCCCATATCCTCGAGCATCATGACCATGTCGCGCCTTGCGTTCTCTCCCGTATCAAGCGGGGCAAGATCGAAGTAGCCTGCCTGCTCGGAGGTGTTTGTAGTGGGATTTCCATTCTCATCGGTATTAAAGAGGAAAAACTCACATTCCGGCCCCACCTCAAAAGTATATCCCAGCTTCTTTGCCTCCGCCTCGGTTTTTTGCAGCGCATATCTGGGATCTCCCTCAAATCTCTTGCCGTCCGGCCTGTATATATCACAAATAAACCTCGCGACCTTGCCGGTCTGGGGTCTCCATGGGAAAGTCACAAAGGTCGACAGATCCGGATAAAGATACATATCCGACTCTTCTATCCTTGCAAAGCCTTCTATGAGGGATCCGTCAAAGAGACATTTATTATCTATCGCCTTCGCAAGCTGGCTTTTCGTCACTGCCATGTTTTTCATCGTGCCAAACATGTCCGTAAACTGGAGCCTTATAAATTCGACATCCTCCTCCTCGACAAATCTGATTATCTCATCCTTAGTATATGCGTCCATAGATTCCTCCTCTATAAAATGCAGTTTTATATCTGGCTTATACCAATTGCGTCCTAAGGAATCCACCGCAAGCGGTACCCCTTAGGACAAAGATTGCGGTGATACCTTCAATGTAAAGTTGCTGTGATCCAGACTGAAGTTCGGGTTGAAATACGGATCTCCTGCCGTCAGATCCTCCGCCCACTTCTGCCTGAAAGCCTCAGATTCCTGCTCATAGCGAGCCGCCCTGCCGTCATCCTCTCCGTCCACATCCGAGCCCCGGCTTGCGGATTCATAATGATAGAGCTCCGCAAAGGGTGTAAACACGTTGACCTTCCCCATATGCCTGAGCTTCAGGCACAGATCCACATCGTTGAGCGCAACGGCAAAATCCGTATCAAGTCCACCGCAGGCATCAAAATCCTTACGGGATATCATAAGGCAGGCTCCCGTCACGGCAGTAAAGTTCTGCGCATAGCAGAGACGCCCCATATATCCCAGATTGGTACTTGCAAGCTTATAGTGTACGTGCCCTGCCGTCCGGTGGGCGCCAAGCCCTATCACCACACCCGCGTGCTGTATCGTATGATCGGGATAGTATAGCTTACACCCCACAGCACCTACATCCTCCCTCTGGGCATACATCAGAAGCTCTTCTATCCAATCCCGGGTAACGATCTCGGTGTCATTATTCAAGAGCAGGATGTATTCACCGGAGGATGCCTCCACGCCTTTATTGATAAGCTCCGAATAATTAAATCTCTCCTGCAAGACCTCTTTTATCTTAATTCCTGGCGCCTTTTCAAGCTCCTCGTAATATGAACGGATCTCTGGCGAAGTACTCCCGTTTTCCACAACTATGATCTCATAGTTTTCATATGAAGACCTGAGCATGATCGAATCTATACATCTGCGCAGATCACTCTCATGCTCCTTATTGGGGATAATGATCGAAACCAGCGGCTTTGCGAGAAGCTTATACCTTATCCTGAATATGGTAGCAAAGGCTTTTGAGCTCTCTATCTCAAATCCCTCCATGCCGTCTCTCATCAGGGAAGAAGCAACGGCTCTTTTTGCAGCGTCTATGGCGTAGGTCTTTGCGTTTATATCTGCTGCCGTAGAGCCTGCATGGCTCCTCCAGTAATACAGTATATGCGGTACATGCACTACCCCGTCGGTATGCTTCACCGCCTCATGAGTAAGCCTCAATATAAGATCATGATCCTGACTTCCGTCATAATCAGAGCGGAACTTGCCGGCCTTTTCCACAAGCTCCCTCTTAAACGCCGAGAAATGACAGATATAATTATTTGCCCTGAGATTATCTATCGCGAAATCCGGCTTGAAGTGCAGGGTCACCATATTGTTTATCGAATCTCCCTGAAATGTCGCTTCATCAGAGTAGATAAACCACGCGTCCTTTTCCTCAAGAACCTTCATATATTCATACAGCGCCGAAGGATGGAGCAGATCATCATGATCCATAAGGGCATAGTAATCACCTGTCGCAAGCTCAAAGCAGGCATTCGTATTCTCCGAGATGCCTCCGTTATGATCAAGCTTCTTATATTTGATACGCTCTCCGCCCTCATGGGAAGCATATTCGGAAACAATATCCGCGACATAGCCGTGCTCATCATCGGAACCGTCGGCAAAGCACAGCTCCCATCCGCCGTATATCTGGGCTTCCACTGAATCAAGGAGTTCCCTTAAAAACTTCTCAGGAGTATTGTAAAGCGGTACAAGAATGGAAAAAACATGCTTTTTTGAAAACTTTCTTTCCTTTGCCCGAACAAGCTCCTCCCCTTTCAGGAAGCTTTCTGTTCCATGGTACTTATAAGCCGCCCTTTCAATGCGCTTGGACTTTATCTTACGTCTTACTTCGCTGAAGGATCCGAGCCTCTTTACCCTTATGCAGGCATTCTTGAAATGAGACCAGGCAAGCCTGAAGGGCATGATCGCCCTGTATATGAGGCTCTGCTTCAGAGCATCCCATTTAAGCTTAAGCTCCGTATGCTCAGCCTCCAGATCGGTAAGCTCCCTTGTGAGCTTTTCATTCTTCTCTTTTTCCTTCTCGTACAGTCCCTTATAATACGAGAGCATCTGCTCTGTATTCAGATCTCTGCCCTTCTCTGACATTCCTCGTCACCCTTATATATACGCCCGTGCCTGCTGACAAGCGCCGGATAAGCCGTTATCTCACCCTTTAGTCCGAGCTTTTCAAGCTCCACCGCCGAAATTCTGGCAATAAAGCCAGAGTCAGCACTCTTCTTAAACTTCGGAAATACCTCTCCGACATCTATCCGTCTTACAGCGGCAGTATCCGCCGCATATCTTTCCCCGCCTGCCTCGATCACGACACAGGGCTTCAGCCTGTTTATGCCTTCCTTAAACACCCAGCCTGACGCCTCAAAGTAATCCTCATTCCCATATGCGTCAGACAGCTTATATGCAAAGCCGTCCATCGCGGAATGTACATGGTTCTTATTCCGTATTCTGCTGTTTATCCGCTTAAGCTTTGAATATCCCGAAAGCTCCCAATCATAGGGAAGGTTTAAATCAAAATCCAGACTGTAGGGCGAAAAATTCTTATTCATGTACGGATCGCCGTTATTTATCAGCTCTCCATGCTTTGAATTAAAATAAAATCTCTCCCTTTTAAGCCTGTCATATGCCGCGCGATCCTTACCGTCATCTGCCCTTGTTGCGCCCTCATAATGGATCAGATGATGCGAATTCATGCATATATTGTAAAGCCCTGCCTCATACAGCCTCATGCAAAGATCCACGTCATTATATGCCACGGGCAGTCTCTCATCAAAGCCCCCCACAGCTTCAAACCTGTCACGCCTTACGGCAAGGCAGGCTCCGGTTACCGCAATGACATTTATGTCATGATTACTGTATCCATAATAATGATCCTCATCCTTATAGCCCTGAAGCCTGTGAGAAGGGCCGCTGTATAAAAGCGTGATCCCGCAGTGCTGTATCTTCTCTTCCCCGGGATATAAAAGCTTGATCCCGCAGGCTCCGGTCTCATCTCCGGAAGATATGGCAGCAAGCCGCTCTATTATACCCTTTTCCGCGCCCGGTATCTCTATATCGTCATTCAGAAAAACAAGAACCTCGCCCGAAGCCTCCGACACTCCGCGATTATTAAGAGCTGAATAATTAAACTCCGCAGGATCATAGATATATCTTACACCATACTCCCCGGAAATCTCTTCGTACCTTCTTTTAGCGCCCTCAGAGCTTCCGTTGTCTACAAGTACGATCTCGGTGTCTTCCGTCACGAATGAACTCTTAAGTGATCTGACGCAGCGCTCCAGCATATCAGGATGATCCTTTGAAAGGATTATGACTGAAATCCTGCCATGCACCTTGTCAAAAAACATATCATCCCCGGCGGTCTCCGGTACAGTCCTGCTCCGCCTTCTGTGATAAAGCACTTTTTCTATATGGCAGACCCTGTCACGCTTAAAGGAATAAAGCCCTTCGTATTCCAGCCCCTTTTTTACCGCTGTCATACCTGAAATGTATCCCAGGCTTCTCTCGCTTGCAGGGGAATATCCGGGTTTGAAATACGGCTTAGTTCTTTGATGATCCCTTACCACATCCTCGTCGCAGTATATGAGATCATAGTCACCGTTCTCGGCGGCACAGGCAAACTCCCTTATCGCATCGGGATCCGGGATATAGTCGTCGCTGTCATATATGACATCGTATGCTTCATTGAATCTGTCTATGACATGGCGGTCCGTTTTATTTCCCCGCCACTTCTCACTCTGCTCTATGTAACGCAGATATCTTGACATATTCCTTTATCTCCCGCGGAGTCTTTTTTATCATTCCCTTAGGTGCTGTTTCATAGGACGTAAGTCCATCGTGTATATCCTCATATATACCCGTATCCATAGTGCCTATCATATATTCTATATGAAATTCGGAAAGATTTGCGGGTATATCAAATACGAGCTGCGGATCCTGTGTATCAAATACAACCGTGTTTTTACACACTCTGCCATTTGCCAGCGCATCGGGCACCGTAGCGGATAAAAGCCTTATAATACAGTAATTCTCCTGCGGATCGACCCTGAGCTTCTTCACGCCGACAGGAAGCGGTATATCAAGCGTGACCTTCATGTCAGCCGTGATATCCGCGTCAAAAAACGGCATCCCGTCTTCAGTAAATCCCGATCCGTTGTCAGCATATACCTTTACATGTGCCGGACGAGGGATCCCCTTGAATGCATTCATAGCCTGAGGCAGCGTCACATATCCCTTCCCGAAAATGCTGTACATCTTTTGAAGTGAAATATGCTCCCCCGCTATTTCGTGCTGCAGTCTGGTCTCACTTAGAGCATAGTCAGGTTCCTTGTTTACATCGAGCGCCGTTACGTTATAAAGCTCCTCTGCCTCTGCAAGCCCGGGATTTTCATCAAGGAAATATCTTATCGCGCGATAGATCACGAAATCAGGATCTGCCCCTGCCTTTATCCATTCGTAGTCCGTTATATTCCATGAACCGTCGGAGGTTATCATTATATTTGAGAATATAATATCCAGGTCAGGAAGCTTCTTTGCTCTCACAAATCCCGCAAACTGCCTGATTATCTTAAAGGCCGCTTCCTTTTTCCCTTCAGAGAGGAGCTCTGACAGTATATCGCTTAAAGTCCTTCCCTCCAGAAACTCAAACTGGATCCCCTCAAAGCTTCCGTCCTCTCCGGTCAGGATGCTTGCCCTGTTTACCTTTACCGAAGATTTCTTAAGTGCCGCCGCCATCTTTACCGAGGTATCGTACATCTGCAGAAGATGAGCCTCCGATTCCTGGGTTTTGGGGTACTTGACCAAATACTTCCTGTGATAGCCGTCCTTTAATATATCTGTCCTGATCTTATATTCAGGCGCTCTTTCGTCAGAGTGCTTTGAATAAAGAACCCGCTTCATATCAAAGCTCTCTATCCTGTCCTCTATAGAAAGAAAAGCAAGGAAAGAGTTTGAAACCTCAGGGAATATCCC
>JAFUWM010000064.1 GCA_017483425.1 Lachnospiraceae bacterium
CCTCCTATAGATATCATAGAGATCTACGGCAGAAAAAACGGACTTTTTTCAAAGATGAATAATCTGTCATTTAAGTACCATGTAAGCGAGACGGTATTTGCAGATGAATACAGTACAGCGGATATCATGGAAAAGATAAAGACTCATGAAGCCGTGCTCATAAATGACCTTGTAGCGGAGAAAAGAAACGAGATCCTGAAATCCTGCTTTGATCAGGACAAGCGCGTATATATAGTGCCAAAGATCTCCGATGTCATAATGAAGAGCTCGGAGGATCTGAATCTCTTTGATACGCCCATGTTTCTCTGCCGCAACAACGAAATAAGCCTGTGGCAGAGATTCCTGAAAAGGACGATGGACATAGTGATGAGTCTGCTGGCACTCATAGTATTAAGTCCTATATTGCTTATAACGGGCATACTCATCAGGCTTGAGGATGGCGGTTCGGTTTTTTATCGTCAGGAAAGGGTCACTGAGGGAGGCAGGAGATTTCAGATACTCAAATTCCGCTCCATGAGGATGGACGCTGAGGCTGATGGAAAGCCGCATCCCGCAGGAGAAGAGGACGAGCGCATCACGAAAGTCGGCAGAGTCATAAGGTCATGCCGCATAGATGAGCTGCCGCAGCTTATAAATATCATAAAGGGTGACATGAGTATAGTAGGTCCCAGACCCGAGAGAGTCGAGCATGTGGAGAAATACACGGAGGAGATACCGGAGTTTGAATTCAGGCTCAAGGTGAAAGGCGGGCTCACCGGGTATGCTCAGGTATATGGTAAGTACAATACCAGCGCGCTCGACAAGCTGAAGCTAGACCTTACCTACATCACAAATTACAGCCTGTTGACAGATATACAGATCATATTTGAAACCGTGAAGATCCTGTTTCTCAGTGAAAGCACGGAAGGATTCAGTAAGGAAGAGAAAAAGAATTGACCAGATTTTTTGACATCCTGTTTTCCGGTATAGCGGTAATTATTCTCCTGCCTTTCATGATCCCTGTCATGATAGGGCTTAAGCTTACGGGAGAGCACTATATTTTCTACGAGCAGGAAAGGATAGGCAAAGGCGGCAAGCCATTTAAGCTCCTGAAATTTGCTACCATGCTTAAGGACAGTCCGAATATGGCAGGAGGGCTTTATACGGCTCACAATGATCCCCGTATCCTGCCGCTGGGGAAGATCCTGAGAAGAACCAAGATCAATGAGCTTCCGCAGCTGATAAATATACTATGCGGCGACATGAGCGTTATTGGTTACAGACCGCAGGTCTCCTCCCAGTACGATGCTTATCCGGCAGAAGTAAAGAAGGCGTTAAGACGCTCCAGACCGGGATTATCCGGTATCGGCCCTATAGTATTCCGCTCAGAGGAGCAGATACTGCAGAGCTTCAAGACTCACGAGGAGAGGGATGAGTTCTACAAAAATATTATCACTCCATATAAGGGTAAGCTGGAGGTCTGGTACAGCAGGCACAGGAACGTATTGATGTATTTCCGGCTCATAGCTATGACCATTGAGGTCGTGCTGCACCCCGAGAGCAAGAGCTGGAAGAGGCTAAGAGGGATCCCGAAGCCTCCGGCTGAACTTGAAAAGTATTTATAGCCTTTGTAAAACATACCCTTTGGCATGGTTTGAATACCTGCCAGATTTTATGATAAAATATAAATTCAGGTGTGCAGCAGGCAACTGATCTGCAGCCTGTGTACGAACATGATCAAAACTCCTGGATGTCGACTCAGTCGCAGCAGGTGAGATGTGTGATATAGCGAGAACTCCACCGGACAAGGCTTTTAAAATCTCATGTCTGATGGCGAAGCTATGTCTTTTTTTCATACCATGGGGAGCCTTTTCATTGGCAGGAAGGAGGACGAACATGGGAACATACTTGAATCCAGGAAAAGCAGCATTTGAAGAAGCAGTAAATTCGGAAATCTATGTTGACAAGACAGAGATGATACAGTATCTGAATTCTGTAATAAGGACGAAGCAGAAGTATGTCAGTGTTTCCCGTCCTCGGAGATTTGGGAAGACCATGGCGGCAGATATGATCTGTGCCTATTATGATAGAGAATCTGATAGCAGAGAGCTGTTTGAGAAACGGAAGCTTGCAAAGGTATCATCTGTAAAAAACGGCGACAACGAGATCGCCTGGGATGGGTATCTTGGTCGGTTTGACGTTATCAGACTTGTTATGACGGACTTTATAAATGAGAACAGAACTGTTTCTGATGGCTTAAACACATTAAAGACGAGGATTCTTTCAGAATTAGAAGAAAAGTATTCTGAGGTCAGGTATGATACCTCTGATCTTTTTTACAGCATGGATCAGTTTTATAGAAAGACTAATGTTCAATTTGTCATAGTATTAGATGAATGGGATGTGGTTTTCAGAGTACGTAAGAACGATAAGAGTGGACAGACAGAGTACCTTGATTTTCTGCGAGACTTGATGAAGGATAGGCCATATATTGCTCTTGCTTATATGACAGGAATATTACCAATCAAAAAATATGGAAAACATTCGGCACTCAATATGTTTGATGAGTACTCAATGATAAATCCTATGCAGATGGCATCTTATACAGGTTTTATATCGTCTGAAGTTAAGGAACTTACCAGAGAGTATGGAAGAGACTTTGATAGTATTAAAGATTGGTATGATGGATATGATGTAAGTGATATCGTTCCTCCGGATCCAGATCATGAAATACTTCAGGAAACGGGAAGGTCTCCGGAAGCTAAACACTATAGTCTATATAGCCCCCTTTCTGTGGTTAAGTCAATAAAAAC